>JAHJJH010000093.1 GCA_018823105.1 Verrucomicrobiota bacterium
CGGGTCGGCGGCGGCGAACTCTCCCAGGTCGTCCCGCACCGCGGCGCGGCCGTAGCTCCCGTGTTGACCGTGGTGGACCACTGGTATTTCGTCGGCTGGGACGCCGAGTTCGATGAAGTGACCGGCGACCTGGATGTTGCGGCCGTCTACGCGCATATCCAGGCCACCGACGGCATTTGCTACGTCAAGGAAGGCGGCACCGGCAGCGGATCGTCATGGGCCGACGCGATGGGCGATCTCCAGGCGGCCATCAACGAGATCCGTCTCCTCGGCACGGGCCAGGTATGGGTCGCGGCCGGCACGTATCATCCCAACTCATGGCCCCACGGCGGCACCGGCGAGGTCCGCGCCATGCACTTCGCGCTGGCCAAGAACGTGCAGGTGTATGGCGGCTTCCCCGCGACGGGCAACCCCGGCCTGGCCGAGCGCGCACCGTCGGCCTACCTGTCCCTGTGCTCGGGCGATCTCGGCGCGCCCGGCGACGCGAGCGACAACGCGTACCACGTCTTCCATCACAGCCTTGACAGCGCGCTGGACCGGTCGGCCCTGCTCGACGGCTTCACCCTCAGCTACGGCCAGGCCGCGGGCGCGTTCCCGCACAACAGCGGGGGCGGCATGCTCAACCGCGAATCCTCGCCCACGTTGAGAAACTGCACGTTCTCCGACAATGTCGCCGCCTGGGGCGGCGCGATGCACAACATGAACAGCTCGCATCCGCGGATTGACACTTGCTCGTTCATCAAGAACGAAGCCCTCTGGGGCGGCGCGATCGAATGCCTGGGGGAATCCTCGCCGAGCATCCATGACAGCCTCTTCCGCAACAATCTGGCCTCGCGTGGCGCCGGGCTCTACAGCTTCCAAGCCTCGTCCCAGGAGATTGTGCGCTGCACCTTCGCGAACAATCGCGCTACGGAGGACGGCGGAGCGTTCTACCTCGATGGCGAGTGCGGGACCGTTTCCAGGAACCAGATCACGGGGAATCGGGCCGACCGCCACGGCGGCGGCGCCGTGCTCGCCAACGGCAGCACGCTCTTCGGCAGCTTGGTCGCCTCCAATCTCGCAGGGAATTCCGGCGGCGGCGTCTATCTCCTGACCACCGGCCGCCTCGAGTCGTGCACGATCGCCGCCAACACCGCCGGGAAGAACGGCGGCGGCCTGTGCATGGAGGGATCGGGTTCGGTCGCCGCGTGTATCATCTACGGCAACACCGCGGCGGCCTCCGGCCCTAACGGCCACGACCCCTCGGCGCTGGGCACCTACGATCACTGCTGCAGCACGCCGGAGATCGCCGGCCCCGCCCTGGTGACGGACGCCCCCTCGTTTGTCGCCCCGGCCGCGGGCAACTTCCGGCTCGCTGCCGACTCGCCCTGCATCGATGCCGGGCCCGCGGGCGCGGACGTTTCGACGGACCTCGACGGCCTGCCCCGCCCGCTGGACGGCGATGCCGACGGCGTGAGCGTGATCGACATCGGCGCCTACGAGACGCTGAACGAGGACGGCGACAGCGACGGCGATGACATGCGCGACGGCTACGAGATGGAGCATGGCCTGGACCTGCTCGATCCGGCCGATGCCCTGGAGAATCCCGACAAGGACCCGTTCGACAATCGCGCCGAAGCCATCGCGGACACGGATCCGTTCGATCCGGGGTCCTACCTGCGCATCACGATGATCCTGATGATGCCCGAGCCGACGCTCTACTACTGGCCGGCCTCCACGCGCCGGGCTTACACCGTGTGCATAAGCACCAATCTCAACGCGGGGGAGTGGGACGACGAACCGGCCGCGACCCGCGTCATTCCACCCGCGAGCGGCCTGCAGTCGTTCCACCTGTTCGGGCGCGGCGAGGAGGTGGACGCGGAGATCTATCGGATCCGGGTTTCCTACCCTTGAGCAGGAACCGCGGGGCCGCCAGACGGAGTGGACAGACTCGGCCCCCGCCGGCCGCCGTGGCCCTGAAATCCAACGGGTAGGGCTTCAACGATCGTTGGCCAGGTCGGGATAGAGTTTCTTCGCGCATTCCGGGCATATGCAATGGCTGAATTCGACGTGAATGCGCGCTCTCATGTAGCTCTCGATCTGCTCCCAGTACCCGGCATCGTCGCGGATTTTCTTGCAGTTGGCGCAGATGGGCAGCATGCCTCGCAGTTGCCTGACGTCCGCGAGGGCGGCCTGGAGTTCGGCCAGGATTCTTTCGCGCTCCTGCTCGGCCTTTTTCCGTTCGGTGATATCCATGGAAACGCCGTACAGGTGCCACTTCTTCTCCCCGATCTTTTCGACGCGGGTGTCTTCCTGAAACCAGAGCGTGGATCCATCCCCCGCCACGCACATGAATTCCTGCCGGTACCCCGCGGCGTTGGCGCGAATCCGGGCCGTCGCGAATTCGCCCATGCGCAAGGCCTGCTCGCTGCCCCGGCCGAAGTACCAGGCATGGACGCGCCAGTTTTCGCCGACCTCCGTGATGTCCACGAATTCGCCCCGCTCCTCTGCGAAGACGCGGAGCTTCCAATCCAGTTCCGGCCCGCCGCGGTCCTCCACCTCGGCGTGCCACAGGACGCACAGGGCGCTTCGCGCGACCAGGCTTAGCTCCTGTTCGTTACGATGCTCGGTGAGACTTTTCTTCCCGGCGGCGCCCTTCATGGGGTGAAATATGCCACCGGGTGAAAAGAGCAACAAGCCCACAACCCGGCGTCCGGCTACGCTGGATTTCGGGGGCCGGCGGTTCTACAGTGGCGGGGCCATGCGCATCCTGCTGAAAAACCAGACCGCGGAGGACCTGCAGGCTTTCCTGGCACGGGATGGCGTGACGCTGTCCGTCGCGCGGCGGATCCAGGCGTCGGCGATCCGCCGCGGGGAGTTTCCCGCGCCGGCACCAGGCCTGTCCGCCAAGGTGTTGACGGCCGTGTGCACACGGACGGCCATTCCGCACCTGGATCTGGTGGAAAAGACGGTCTCCGCCCGCGACCAGTTTGCAAAATACCTCTTCCGCGGTGACGGGCCGGACGGTTTTGAGGCCGTTCGCATCCCGCTCCTGCACCGGGCGGATGATCCGAAGTATGTCGTCTGCGTGAGCTCGCAGGTCGGCTGCGCCCTGGGCTGCGTGTTCTGCGCCACGGGCCGCCTGGGATTCATCCGGAACCTGGCCGCCTGGGAGATCGTAGACCAGGTGGTGAAAATCCGGGCGGATTCCCCTCACCCCGTCCGCGGCGTCGTCTTCATGGGCATGGGCGAGCCGATGTTGAACTACGAATCGGTCATCACGGCGGCCCGGATCCTCTCGGAACCGTGCGGCATGGCCATCTCGGCGAAGGCCATCACGATCGGCACGGCCGGCATCGTTCCCGCGATCCGGCGGTTCACCGCGGAAGGCCATGCCTACCGGTTGCTGGTCTCGCTGACCTGCGCCGATCCGGCGCGGCGCCGCGAACTGATGCCGTTGGAGGGATCTCATCCGACGCCGGGGTTGCTGGCGGCGCTCCGCGAGTACCACGACGCCACGGGACGGCGGGTGACGCTCGCCTGGACCATGATCGCGGGGGTCAACACCCGCGAGGAGGACGCCCGGCAACTGGCGGAGTTGACCCGCGGCCTGCCGGTCAAGCTCGACCTGATTGACGTGAACGATCCCTCCGGCCGCTTCCGGCCGCCGGCGCCCGGGGAATTGAGCGACTTTCGCGACGCGCTGCGCCGGCACCTCGGCATGCCCGTGGCCCGCCGATACAGCGGGGGGCAGGACATTCGCGCCGCCTGTGGAATGCTGGCCGGATGCGGACGCCGGATGTTACCGTAGGTTGTCCCTGCGGGCCGCGCCGATGTCCGGCGGCGCCGTTCACGCGTTCAGCGATCCGGCGGCGGGAGACGATCCTTCGCGAGGCGCGGCCTACAACGAGAGGCCCGACCGCCGCTCCTGGCAGGCGATGAAGTCTTTCCTGGAGGAAGTGTTCCGACCCTGAAACGGGCGGGCGTCAGAAAGCGGGCGCGGAGGCTGGCGGGGGCGCCGGCGTCGGCGCCGGGGCCTGCTTGTCCGTGGCCTTGGCACTGACCTCGACGGCGACGATGCAGATGTCGTCGGCCACGGGCTCTTTCCCGACAAAGGCCAGCACGGCGTCCATCAGGCCGTCCACGACGACCTTGCCCGGCTGGTACATGAGCTTCATCAGGGCTTTTTCCATGCGCTGGATCCCGAACTCCTCGCCCGCCTCGTTGTGCGCCTCGAACAGGCCGTCGGTGAAGAAGACGAATAGGTCGCCGTCGTTCAGCCGGCAGTAGCCGGCCGTGTAGTCCTCTTCCGGGATCACACCCAGGGCCGCGCCGCGCGGCATGGGCACATCGAGGCGGTGCAGCTGTCCCAGGCCGCGGTGCACATAGATCGGCGCGGGGTGACCGGCGGAGGCGAAGGTGGCGACGCGCGAGGTGGTGTCCGCCACGAAATAGAAGGCGGAGGCGAACATGGTGCCCGGCACATTTTGGAGCAGGACGCAGAACTGCCTGTTGAGTTCCTTGACGAAGTGCCGCGCATTGCGGCCCTGGGGGATGAGATCGTCCATCAGCGTTCGGACGATGGCCGTGATGAGGGCGCTGCGGGTGCCGTGGCCCATGACGTCTGCAATAAAAACGCCCGCGCAGTCCGACGCGAGGGGGACGATATTGTAAAAATCGCCACCCAGCGCCGAGGCCGGCTGGTAACGGTGAGCGAAGGTCAGGCGCAGGTGGCCGGGAATATGGACGGCCGGGACGCTGGGATAGGGACGATCCATGTAGGCCTGCTGGAAATCCTGCGCCAGGCTCATATCCCGTTGCAGTTCGAGGGACTGGCTCTTCTGCTTTTCGCGCATCTCTTCGACCAGGCCCTTCAGCCAGTCGTTTAGGTTCTGCTGAACGGGCGAAAGCGTCCCCTCGCGGTCCGAAACCTTCTCCTTCGGGTCGCGGACAATACGGCGGCCGAGCGCGCGGTTCAGCACCCATTCCCCGGCCTGCAGCATCTCGTGCTGCTCCTCGTCATAGAAGCGCCTGAAGGCGTAAAAGCACAACAGCGTCCAGGCCGCGCCCGCCACGAGAAAAAGAAGGACAAGGAACAAAGGCACCAGGACGCCGGAAATCCCGCCCGCCGTCGCGGACGGTCCGCCTCGCGGCCAAAGGAGAAAACCAAGAACGGCGAGCAAGATCAGGACGACCCAAACTGGCGCGACGGCCAGCCACAGCACCCGGGCCCGGAGTTGGCTTCTGAATCTCATGTCGTTCGGGAGTTTTATGCCACACCCCATCATCGGGCACAAATCTGTTTTTCGTTTGCTTCCCGCGGCCGCCGCGGATACTCCTGATGCCATGAACCCGATTCCTCTCCTCGGCCCCTCGGAGTTCCTGGCGCGCCTGGACGGTCGCCGACCCTCCTATCACCGGCAGTACTACGCGATGTACTCCAGCCACGCGGGGGGCATCGTCACCGACCCGGGGCTCATGGTGATCCCGGCCGATGATCACCTGGCGCACCGGGGCGACGGCGTATTCGAAACGCTCAAGGTGGTCGCCGGGGCCCTCTACAACCTGGGCGCGCATCTGCAACGGCTCCGCGCCTCGGCGGAGCGGATTCGCCTGGCCCTGCCGTGGCCGGACGCGGACCTCGCGGATCGCCTCGTGCAGACCGTCCGGGCCGGCGGCCGCCGGGAAGGCCTGGTGCGGATCCTGGTTTCGCGAGGCCCCGGCGGCTTCGGGATCAGCCCCGCCGAATGTCCCGAGCCTGGGCTCTACATCGTCGTATATGCCTACGCGGGCTCGTTTATGACCCTCCATCCCGGCGGGGCCCGGGCCCGCCGCAGCGCCATCCCGGCGCGCTCGCCGCCGTTCTCTGGCCTCAAAAGCGTGAATTACCTGCCGAACGTGCTGATGAAAATGGAGGCCTTGGACGCGGGGGTGGACTTCGTCCTCTCGTTCGACCCTCGCGGGTGCCTGGCCGAGGGCGCGACGGAAAACGCGGGCGTGGTCACGCGCCGGGGCGTGCTGCAGGTGCCGCGTCCGGACTTCATCCTGCCGGGCACGACGATGCACCGCGTGATGGCACTGGCCCGGGACCTGGTGGCGGACGGACTACTGGCCGGCGTCGAGGAGGCGGACATCCCCGGCCCGGCGGTTCAGGACGCCGCGGAAGTGCTTCTCTTCGGGACGACCCCCGATGTCACCGCCGTCGTGGAGTTCGACGGGCGGCCGGTTGGAGACGGGAAGCCCGGCCCGGTGTGCCGGGCGCTCGGTGCGCGGCTGACCGAGGACATCTTGCACAACGCGGCGCTTCGCACGCCGGTTTTCTGATCCGTTGTAGCCGCGAGTGTGAACGAGCGGATAACCCCTCGCTCACGCTCGGGGCTACAGGTTCGGCCCGGTGCTGTGCTTCAGGATCTCGTCGAACTGGGCCACGTCCATGATCTGCTTTTCCAGCACAAGCTGGCGCAGGGTCTTTCCCGTCTCCCGCGATTCGCGGACCAGATCGGCCACGCGATCATAGCCGAGTTTCGGGTTCAGCACGGTGGCCAGGCCGGCGCTCTGCTCGAAG
>JAHJJH010000094.1 GCA_018823105.1 Verrucomicrobiota bacterium
CCTGTTGTGTCAGATTACTCATGGAAAACCTTTCTGTTATGTTGTTCTAACTAACTCAACAATAACAGGTTAAATAAGGTTTTCCACTTCTTTTTTAAGGAATTTTAGCCCCGTTCATGAATAATCCGGGCTAGGTCGGTCGGTTCCCTGGCCTACTGTGACAGGAGAATTATTTATATGAGGGGGATTTTCAAACGTAACGTTCCACGTGATCTCGCCGCAGGCCTGCCTCGGCAGAATAAAACCAATAATAATGAACGATACCAGAACGAGACTATTCGGCAATTTCATGGGATCCTCCTATTGAGACAGAGCGTTGGTAGGCCCGTAGATTCTGTAGTCCCGCGGCGGAGCGCTAAGAGTCACTACGCCGTTCGTGCCGGTCTGAACCAGAGTGGCCGGATTGGTCGGAAAAGCTACTCCTTTTGCTTCTTATGCTTTTCATACCAGTGTTTCAAGGCAAGGCCCGCTCCACCCACCCCAAGCAGGAGGTTGGTCGTGGGCTCGGGGATGATTTCAACCTCCCATTGGAAGTTGTCCACGGCGTATAGCGCATTGCCGTAGGGGCGATAGAAAGAAACTTTGTCAAATGCGCTTCCCGGAACCGGCAAATCAGACAAGACGGGGCTTCCGTCAATAAAAAAGGAAAACGTGCGACTATCCATATCAATCTCATACTCATAATGATAAACAACATTTTCAACATATGAACTCCACCAATAATCGCTTCCGTATCTGACATTAAAGTCGCCACCCCTGAGATGCACCATACTAAGATCCGTTTGCCAGATCGTGACATTGCACTGCAAGTTCTCATTGAGATCTGGTGTCAAGAGGGCCCAATCCCAGGAGATAGAATGAATGCCAGAGGTCACAAAGACGCTCGGATTGGCGAAGCTCATGGTATTTCCATCCGAAACGGCCGCCTGCGATCCCATCAGAGGTACATTAGCGATTAAAAACCCACCGTTGTATGTGGGTCCATCGGGAGGACCGGAAACCGTAACGGGCTGGCCCGCAACATGAGGCGGATTCTCAAAGCCGACATTGTACAGGAAGCTAATCTCTGATCGCGCCGCTCCGGCGAGACCCAGAAGAATAAACACCGCCAGCAGGATTTTTATTTTCATTGTACACCTCTCAGGGCCAGTTGGTCGGGGCATAGATTCGGAACGATCTTGACGTTGCGCCGAGCCAGGCAAGGCCGTTCGTGTCGGTCTGGACGGTCGCGTAGGAAGAGGTTGGGCACCAATCTCTCAAGATTGCATTGGTCCAGCCCGTCCAGACCCAATTGCTATAAGATAAGGTCTCGTGGTCGTTCAACACCAGAATGGCGCCCGGTTTGTTACCGGCCCCGCCCCGCTTGGCGATGAACAAGTCCGCTTTCGTGGTGGGATTGGTGGAAATGCACGAGATGCTTTCAGCCAGGAAATTGGTTCGAATCCAGATCAAGCGGTCAATAGTGGGTTTCAGGGGCGCTCCGAAGTACCCGTTTGTGATGCCAGTTGTGCGCCCGTCATGATACGGAGTGTCGTAGTAGTCCAGCCAATACACCGAAGGCAACCCCGGGGAAAAGAGCACGAACGCATAGGCCAGTTCCTTCTGCCGGATGATGCCACGACGGGTAATTTCGGGTTCCGATATTTTGTCCGGACAGTAGGTGTCGTGGTTTTCCGCATAGACGATGGCGTGGGCGGGTTCGGCCCAGATAAGGGAATTGGACAAGCCAATACTATTCCTTCTGCTTTTTATGCTTTTCATACAAGTACTTCAAGATGAATCCTGCTCCGCCCAAGGAAATGAGCACATTTGTGCTGGGCTCCGGAATGATCTCCCAGCGAACATTGTCCACCGCATACCTTGGCGACGCCATGAACCCCGTGTTAAATCCAAGCTGCTCAGGACTCCAGTTCGAGGACATTACCTCGTTCGTCCGCAAGTACACGCTATTCAGCAGCACGTCGAAACGGTCATTATCCATATCCATCACTACTTCAAAGTGATCCTGCAGGCCTAACGTGTAGCTGCCAACAACGTCTGTACCCAGTCGAATCTCCCCATTGATATAATATACAAAATACATGCCCGGTGGATGACCCCCGGCCGTTGCCTGTATATTCGCAGTCACCTGCTCCGGTTCGGATCCCTGTGTCTGCAATACTGCCATATCCCAGCTCATCCGTACCAATCCTGCAGTGAACACTACGCCGGGATTGAAGGTAATCATTGCGCTCTCCGCGGAAGCCACCTGAGATGTGAAGTCACCTAGACCAGCCCGGCAGTAGAGATTGCCGATATACGAACTTGGCCGGTCACTGCCAACCCCCACAACAATTGGCTGATCCAGAACGTGCGGCGGGTCTTCAAATGTCACTTCGTACACGATATCCCCCCCTGAAACTCCACCCAGCAGCATGAATGCGAAGAAGAGTCTACACTTCATTGTCCTATTCCTCCACCTGTTGCAGTATGTTCGTCGGTGCGTAGATCCGATAACCCCGTGGTAGCGCCCCAAGATATGCGCTGCCGTTGGCCTCCGTGGTGACCTCCGCAGTGCCGCTCACAAGGTCCACGATCTTCGTGTTAGCCCACGGCGTCTCCACCGAATGCGAGAGGGTCTCGCTCGAATTGTCGTTCAACACCAAAATGCTCGCCGACTTCTGCCAATTCCCCAATCTCAACTGAATATATAGGTTTGTGTCCGAGTAAAGCACCTCCAGGTTCCCGGCCACCGCCACCTTCCGTATCCGGATCAAGCGGTTGATCTTATTAGTCAAGGGCTCGCCAAACGCCACAGCCGTGGAGTTGCTGAGATAGGGTTTCTCATAGTAGTCGTGATAAAAGACCATCGGCAGACCCTGGGAATGGAACGCATACGCGTACGCCAGCGGCTTGTTCGACGTGATCCCCAGCTTGTTCGTATCCCCCTCACGCCACGTGTCATGGTTATCAATGAACACGACCGTATGTTCCGGCTCCAGACCCAGAAAACAATTGGTCGGCGCCAGCTTGCGCATATCGAACGCGCCGTTGCTGTTGCACATGGGCTTGAGATAGTTAGCCCGCAAGTTCGAGTCGTAGATCGCCGCCCTCTTGCCCGTGAGATTTAACCATTCCTGCATCTGTTTGCCATCCGCCCCATCCCAGTACTCCATGAACGCGAACCGGCCACGCTGCGCCGGGTAACTCATCCATTCCCATATCAACCACGGCTCAACGCCCTCGCTGAGATCAAATCGGAATCCGCCATAGAGCACATCTGTCACCAGCCAACTACCCCATTGCTTGAACCCGCTGCGCATATTGCGCGCCAGGAAAGCCACATCCAAAGGGTGATGCTCAGGAGCCCCAAAATTCCAATTGTGGTGATACGGCGCCAGTTCATCGTTGTGTCCCAGTGTGGAGGGATGGAAGTCTGTTGTGCTCTTCTCGAACTTGTGATGGTCAGGATACGTGTAGGTCTTGTAATCCCCCCCTGATCCGCCCGCCATGTGATTGAGAACAATATCGCAGATGGGCATAATGTTTGCCGCAATAAGCTTCGTAATCAGGCCTGTCACAGTCTGCCCGGGCACGGCAGCGTTCGTGAGTTCGTAGCTATAGCCGTATCTCGTTCGGTATGTACCGCGTTGATAATATTGCCCAAGGTCATAATGATCAAAGGGATCGTAGCCCACGGAGCCATCCCCACTGGCCCCCTTATACGGCACGGGCAGCCACATCATGGTAAAGCCGGCTTGAGCCAGCTCGTCAACCTTTGCGGACAGATTGGTCCACCAGATCCATTTCGGCACATCCCAATAGAATGCCTGGAACATGACGTCGTTGTCGGTAAAGCCCGAGTAGGTCGGGGGTGGCAGTTGGTGGCCGGCGGACGTTAACTAGACCTCCGCGCCTACGACAGTGAATGGTCCAGAGCCCTCACGGCCCGCTGTTCTCTTGCCGTAGGCCTCCTTGGCAACCCAGCGATTAGAACTGGATTCTCCGCCCACAAGAATACACGCCACCTTGATTAGACCGCCGGGTGACAGGTTAAGGCTGGTCAATGTAAGAGCCACTTCTATGCCACCGCGAGGCGTAGCGCCCGCCGGCACACCATTTGTCCCCCATTGTGAGAACTTTGCCCCGCTATTTGTTCTGCTGAAGCCGGGGAAATCGGTGATGTTCGTGTTGCTGCCGAGCAGGAACACTCCCTGACCGAACTCTTGCCCCGCAATGGCAGCGGAAATGCTGTTGCTGCTGTCCACCGCATTGTTTCCCATCAGAATGGCAACGTTTGGCGTGAACTCAGCTGCGTCAAACGAAATGTTGTCGGCGACACCTAGCCCGGATTATTCATGAACGGGGCTAAAATTCCTTAAAAAAGAAGTGGAAAACCTTATTTAACCTGTTATTGTTGAGTTAGTTAGAACAACATAACAGAAAGGTTTTCCATGAGTAATCTGACACAACAGGGTGTGCTTTTTCAAGAACTACTTCACAAGCCGTTGCAGATCACCTTTTCCGAGCAGGCGTTGAGTAGCGACGGCGGACTTCTACTGCTCAAGGCGCGCGACCGTAAGCTGGGATTGTCCGAGGCCTTGGCCCGGGCGCTGCCCGAGCGGCGTCAAGCCTCCAAGGTGCTTCATGATCTGCCAGAACAGATCCGGCAACGGGTCTACGCCGTGGCCTGCGGATACCCGGATGTGAACGAGGCGGCCGCGCTGGCCCACGATCCGATCTTGAAGCTGGCCTGTGAGCGCCGACTCGACGACGAGGTGGGATTGTCCAGCCAACCGACGCTCTCCCGCTTTGAAAACAGCATGACCGGCACAGATCTCTACCGGATGGGCGAGGCCCTTGGGGTGGCCATCCTGGGCCGGTTGCGCCGTCGTCATCGGCGGGCGCGGCGAGTGTGGATCGACGTGGATCCGACTTGTACGCCGACGTACGGAGAGCAACAGTTGACCTTCTTCAACGGCTACTACGACACCTCCTGCTATCTGCCGTTGGTGCTGACCGTTTCCTTTGACGACGACCCGCGCAAGTATCCGGTCGTGATCTTGGTGCGACCGGGCAACAGTGATGCCATGGAAGGACTCTTGCCCTTGTTGAGGCGGCTGGCTCCCCGCCTGCGCCGGCTGTGGCCCAAGGCCCGACTCTGGCTGCGCGCCGACGGCGCCTATGCTCGGACCGAATTGTTCGATTGGTTGGAGCAGATTCATATCGGTTATGACATCGCCATGGCCGCCAATGCCGTGTTGAACCGCGAAGTGGAAGAGGCCGTACCCGTCGTTCGGGACATTGCCGGGCGGCAGAACGAAACCACGGCCTTTTACTTCCCGCTGGAGTATAAGGCCGGCACGTGGTGTCATGCCCGTCGAGTGATGGCCAAGGTGGAGGTGGTGGTCGCCCCGGGCAAGGATCTGCGCGATAACCTTCGCTACGTGGTCACTTCGGATCCTGGCACGCCGGAGCATGGATTCCGGCGTTACTACGCTCACTCGGACATGGAGAACGTGCTCAAGGATCTCAAGGAGGGTGCGGCCTTGGGGCGCTTCGGTTGTTCCAGTGTGCGGGCCAATCAATGGCGCGCCCTGCTTTCGCTGGCGGCGTTTACCCTGGTGCAGGGGCTGGCGCCCGCGTATCGAGATGGCGGTGAGCGTCCGCAAGTGTCCACGATCCGGATGTGGTTACTGAAGGTGGCAGTTCGGGTCAGGGAGTCGGCACGGCGCATTGTCGTGGACGTGGCCGAAAGCTATCCCTGGGCGCCGCGCTTCCGGCAACTTGCCTTACGTTGGGGCGCGGTCCCGCTGTAGGGGGGCCGATCCCACCAGTCTCTCGGTGGAGTCAACCGCGCACCCGCGCCAAAGAGGTGGCCTGCCCATTCGCTGAAAACACACGGCGCAAAACGCTCAATATCCTGCGCCTTCACCGTCTCATCGCCGCTCGGATCGCCGGCGCGGCATCAGAAATAGTTCGACCTCTCTTCAACTTGCCTCACCCAGCACATTCATGAATAATCCGGGCTAG
>JAHJJH010000006.1 GCA_018823105.1 Verrucomicrobiota bacterium
CCTCCTTACTCCCCCGATCTGAACCCTATCGAAAAGATGTGGAGCAAAATCAAAGAACTTCTTCGCTCTGCAAAAGCGCGTACTTCACAGGCCCTGGAGGCTGCTATTGCACGCGCCTTGCGCGCTATTACACCCAGCGACGCTGCCCATTGGTTTGCCTCAAGCGGCTATACTATTAGTTAATATGCTCTAAAGACCAGGTTTGACCCGATGGTAAATGCGTCAGGACACTGGTAATCCACACTCACACCACATGTCAGGTTTGTCGAAATACAATACGCGTCCCATTCAAAAACTAGAATAGACGCAAGAAATAAGAGAATCTTTCTCATTGTACAGCGCCACATAGCTCTCATTCAAATCATGGCGAGGTTATGATCACCCTCTTGTCGTCCCAAACTCCGCTAATCCTGTCGCCAGAAATTGCCATCGAGATAAACTCTTCACCCACCTGACTTGCCGTGAAGTTGGTTGAGACTGACACGCTTTCATGGCTGCCGAGGAAAGGAACTGTGAATGTGTGTTCGACGTAGCTCCCGTCAGGGCTGAAGAGGGCGCCGCTTGTTAGCTTGACAACGAGATTGCTCAAGGGGACCCCATAGGGATTCACGAAGGTCACAGTGCCGGTGACAGTTCCACCCTGGGGAATGCTACTGGCTGACAGAGACAGGATGTTTGTAGCCGGGGTCAATCCGACCAGTATGTGATGAGACCAGCGATCCGATGTTGTGATAGAATGAAATACTGCCCCCATTGCCAAGGTTCTCGTCATGCCCGACCAGACACTGTAATCATCAGGGCTCACTACAAGTTGCACAATGCCGGTAGCACCAGGCGCCAAGTCGTTTGTTGCAAGGAGGCTTGAAACGCGGCCAAGAGGCGATCCTGCGCCCCCGAATGATACCGCAGTGCATCCCAAGCCTATTTCGCAGGTTACTGTGTTGGTGCTCTCGTTGCGAATCAATGCAAGAAAGGTCACATTCGAGCCAAGGGGTACAGACGACGGCACCTCCAGCGTAAGGCTGATGCCCGAGGCAAATGCGTTCGAAGCCACGATCCCGGCGGGGACGGAGTGTGATGCAAAGACAACAAAAGCAGCAAACAGCAAACAAAACTTATTTCTCATTGTTGGGCTCCCGAACATGGTAATGATTACTTATATTCACTCCTGATATCCTGGAAACTGTCACTAGCAACTGATTTCGTGACGATTTCTGCCCCGATCCACGTCGTTGTGCCGGTGTCGGTGAGAGTCCATGCGCTTGTGCCATCCCCAACCCACCGATTGAACGGCCGATTCTGAACCTCGCTGTAAACAAAATCCACATCGTACAAGCCCCCAGCATTTGATCGAATCGCAGACAACGGTGCGGGTCCCATGCGATAGGTTCCATTACTGGGTTCCTGGGGCGTGCCGTCTACAGCCTGCCAGCCGTCGTGACCAGGCCGGTCTGACCGTCTCATCCAAGCATCGCACCAAGCATGGAAGCTCCATGTCTCGTAGTCGTACACAGTCCCGTCCGGGTAGTAGTACGTATCGTCAATTCCGTTTCCATTCTTGTCGTGGTGAGATGTGTGATTGGTCAGTGGCCGAGCCGGGATGCCGGCAGACCGTAACAGAGTGGTCAGTAGGCCTGCGTAGACCCAGCATTGCCCGTAGCGCGCCGATTGTCCTCCGGAGGAGTTGTAGATTCGGAGAATCTCGTCACTCCCGGCCCACTCCCAGGGGAGTTTGTGTGCCGCGGTGTAAGGTGGTTGCCACTTGCCAGCAAGGATACCGCCATCTATGGCGTCACAACGGGCACCGAGGTGCCTGGATATTCCTGTCGCGCTGCTTCGATCTGACCTGTTCCCTATAAAACCATGTCCAGATGCCGAGATCTCACATAGCAGCGCATGTAACGCGTCGGCACTGAACTGTGCATAGCGCCACCTCATCGTTGAGCACGTACCATACGAGTCATAAAGGCGAATGACACCGTTCATCCCTAGAACGTACTCATTCCGGTGGCTGTCATCAGCCATATAAACCTCATCACTTGGGGCCCAAGGGTTAAAAAGGACGATCACGTAATCTTGAAACCACTTCTGAGCGATCACGTTGCCATCCGCGTCCTTCGGGCTGAGGTTCAGTCGCCACCGATACTCACCGATGGCTGCGTTCGTAGGAATGTTAATCTCGATGTGCGCAGTCCTCGTTCCGTCGGCACTGTTCGACACCGTCAGCAGCTTGGCGTACCACTCGCCAGGCGACAGGTCGCTGGTGACAGCGGGCACCTTGCTTGTCTTCAAGCTGCCGTCAAAGGTGTCGAAAGCCTCGAACCAGAGCTTATGTTCGTCGCTGGAGTAACCGGCGGAGAGGCGCACATCCACCTTGAACTTGTCACAACGGCGCAAAAGAAGGGCATTTGTCTGATAGAGGTCGGTATGATGCATTGCCTCGTTGGTGGCTGCCAGCCAATCCAAGTCCTCGATGCGGATGACCGTTGATTGCCATTTATCCACGCACACAAATCCCTTCGGCCCGGAACCATCCGGGTCCACTTCGACCAAAAGCGTCTGATTCGTGCCGGGGGTCACCGGCTCGATGAAAAGGTCAACCAACCGCGTGCTTACAGAAAACCCGAGTGACGTTGCCGCGTAGGTTCCCAGGGGAATGTAATCCCCGCCGGACAATATGCTCGCACCGTTGCGGGCTTGAGGCGCTTGTGTGCGCCACAGCCTGAAATACCCGCTCGCCGGGGTATAACCGTTGGTCCCAACGGGCACCCCGGCCGGGTCGGATGCGCTGTACGCAATGCTGACCAGGGCTTGCGTCGGATTGGCATATCCCGACAACAGCACCGGCCACGGCGCGTAATCGTTTAATGAGCGAGCGAAGGGAGCCGTAACGAGAACCCATATTTGACGTGTATCGCACATATGATCCGACCGCACCCTATTTTCCCTCGCTTTGTTCTGCGCCCGATACTTCAGACAATACAGCATCTAAAACCTTCGCGGTTGCCCGAATATCTTTGTCCTTCTCGCCAGAGTATAGGCTTACCACCGTATTTCCTCTGACAAAGTGGATCATGGCAGGATCGGCTGTGTACTTCCTGGCTGTCTTGTCAAACGTTTTCTCAACAATGCAGAAGTCCCCTGCCTCACCGGCAAGCAGTTCGTACTTCTGGATCAAGGATTCCATCCCCATGGAGTTCAGTACCAATCTTAACAGTAGTGCATGGCGCGCTGCATCGAAGGAGGAGCACTCCAAAATACGTGCGGAAGCAACCAACTTCCCGTTCGGATCGAGGACGTCTATGTCTATCACTGACCCTGTTTGTGATGCTGTTATCTTCTTCTGCTTCAACTGTAATTCACCGGCTTTGATCGTGTCGCTTACAGCAAAGAGCTTTGCGGTCGACGCCCGTGCCACGGGAGCGGTTGGCAGGCCAAGAGCTACGGCAAGTTGTGTTGCTCTTTCGTCCATTGGATCCTCTGCAAAACATCTTCCGCAAAGTAGCATCATAACAATCCAACTTGGTATTGAGATCTGTTTCATGACTCGGTCTCCATGTTTCTGTTATTGAATGTCCGTAACGGCTCCAGAACTTATGTTCGATGGATCACCCGCCACTCTTGGGGCAAACCAAGGAGGACCGGCAGCCTCCGCCGGAGTCGATGTGTCAACGGTATCCGATACATATTGTGATTCTGTTTGCGTTCCAATGGCTGGACCAGCACAAGCGTCGAAAACATACCCCCCTAAAGAAGTAAAAGCGTGATTGCCGAAACACTTCCTTGCCGGATCGACATCATCCGCACCCGCAATCTTGAGTCCGCTTGTTGATACAGGATAGAAAGGGTTGTTGCAGTTCCCTTCGCCTACAAGATTTACGGTGTTAATGTAACCAAACGGGTTCATGAAGCGGTACGTCACCGAAATTCCCAACAGGGTGCCGAGTGAACATATTCCACCGGCTTGGTCATAGCAGTTGACTATGTTGTCCGTTCGTGGTGGAAAAACGTTGCTGCCTCCTGATTTGTCAATATAATCAGTGAGTTGGAACGTACCTCCCAGATGACTTGAAGCGTATGCCGGACTGCCCCCGTTGATGTCGTACGTGAGGCCGTGGCCTGTATGAAGATACTGGGCAATGTGGGTCAGTGCGTTCGATGCGCTCGAATCCCCGTTGCACGAGGCACTAACGATTGTGAAATCCAGCGCCTTCGTCCACGCATTCTTCTGGCTTCCGGCTGTATTGTCCCATGGGGAAATCGCCTCCTCCAGAATCGTGTAGATCGTATGCGGCCCGGAGACACTAAAGTCGAACGCGACCGAGCCGGTCGCGTTTATGTTCTCCATCATCCACTGCCAGATGTCGTTCGTAGTCTTCTGAATGCAAGTCGGCGTCGTGCCGGCCACCTGAAAGGTCACGTAACCTGCTGCGTCGCCCACCGATATCCCGTTGGAGAAAGTGACGTTTGTCTTGATAATGTCACCCAGGGAACCATTGGTATTTATCGAAACCGCCCAGATGTCCGCGCTTGTGATGCTGGCGGGCTGTACCATGAGCCGAACTTTGATCGCCACCGACTTGTTGGTCGTGTAGCAAGCCGGCATGTTCGTCACACCCTTGACCCATTCGCCGTTGGATATGTCATAGGCGTTGCTGTAGTCTTGCCGAAGGTTGATCGCATCACTCGCCGATGAGTTTGTGTCCCAGTTGAACTTGATGTTCGTCACTTTCACTGCCAGGAGACTTGTCACAAGTTTATCCGAACACACAAACCCCTTTGGTCCGGGGCCATCCGGATCCACTTCGACCACGAGCTTCTGATTTGTGACGGGGGTCACCGGCTCGATGAAAAGGTCAACCAACCGCGTGCTTACAGAAAACCCGAGTGACGTTGCCGCGTAGGTCCCGGGCGGGATGTAGTCCCCGCCGGACGATATGCTCGCACCGTTCCGAGCATGGGCCGCCTGTGTGCGCCACAGTCGGAAATATCCGCTTGCTGGAGTAAAGCCGTTGGTTCCAGCGGTCACCCCGGCCGGATCGGAATTGCTGTACGTAATGCTCACCAGGGCCTGCGTCGGGTCGGCATATCCAGAAAGCAATACTGGCCATGGCGTAAAGAAATCGTTTGTCGAAATATCGTCCGGGTTACCGGCCTGCCCGTCGAGATTGTATCCGTCGGCAAAGTCCGGAATGCCGTCCCCGTCTGAATCGTCATTGTTGACGCCCAAGTAGCTGAACGGAACAAGCTTGTAATAGGCGTTGAGGTCCGCGCGCGCCAGGTAGTCGGTCGAGATGCCAGCCCCCAGGTAGTTTGTGTCAAACGCCGGGCCAACATCGAGAACCACCGTCTGCGGACAGAAATCCCCGATAGTGCCGACCAACACGCTGGCAATCGCGCTGGTTGCGTCGTTGGGCGAGACGTAAACCGAGGAAGCGGAGGAAGTGAAGGCGATGGTGTCTTGGAGATACCAGAGAAAAGCTCCCCAGTCACCATAAGCCTCATGTGTGACTTTGATCCACCCCGCGTTATCATACGTCGCATTTGAATGAACCTGGAAACACTGCGGGTAAATGGCAACCGCCGAGGTCCAGGCCGCTTCCGGAGAGTCGTAGCCCAGACTTACCGCTTCAAATTCCGTGGCTTTTGTTTGATCCGGAATGATGCTGATATTGGTCGGCCCCACAATCCCAGAGAGAGACCTCGCCCCTGCGATGATCTTGCAGGTTGTGGGAGCGCCGCTGGTATATGCGACGGGAACAAATTCACGGTCGAAATGGTAGAAATTCGTTTGTTGCGCGGAGCATAGCCCGCCCATAAGGAACCACCCCAACACGAAATACTTTGTCCGTTTGCCGCTCATTGGGGTTTCACGAACTTTCCTGAAAGGCTTTGCAGGGCATTATCCAAGTCCTGCAGATCGGCGGCGGAACCCGGCGCATTGGTCAGCACAAGAGGTGTTGCGTAGACCATGCTCCAATTAATTGAAATACGTTGGCGCGCATTCATGATGGCGGCTTTCCCGTCACTGGCATTATGCGGATCGCCGCCCCCCATTATTTCTTCGTAGTCCGAAAGTCCATCGCCATCGGAGTCGGGGTCGGTCAGTGTGATGTCAATCCCCGTGACCTGTCCTGTGATCTCGACCGGATTGACCGCGTATTCGCCGCGGGCTTCGATCTCATCCAACGCGCCATTGTTGTTCAGATCCCGAAATGCTTTCAGCCAGTAATTCGAGGCCGGCAGATTCGGAATCTGGTAGCCACCCGGCTCATTGATCGTAACCGAATGCGCCAGCGACCAACTGTTTGAGTCCGTGACGGCCAGGACGCGAATTGCATTCGTCTGCTGGCCGTTGTAGAAGACTGTGCCTTTGACATTGGGCGGGTCGTTAGGGTTATTCGGATTTGTACCGGTTGAGACCTCCGCCCCATCGCTTACCCCGTCGCCATCCGTGTCCGCCCAGTTCGGGTCGGTGTGATGCATGAACAGCTCGCGCGCATCGGCCAGCCCGTCGCCGTCCGTATCCAAATCCCCGTTTCCGGCGACATAGAATCTGCTCTCGGTCTCCCCCGTATCCGTGTCCAGCCAGATGATCTCATTGGTCTCGACGACCAGCCTGTTCGTCATGCCCAAGAGCCACGGGCTGGAGGCCATGCCCTTGAAGGTGTTGTTGCTCGACGCGTCGAACGTATAGACCTCGACCATGTTTGTCCACCCCTGCGGCAGGTGCAGCGTGATCTCGATGCCATCGGTCGAACCTTGGCCCGGTCCCCGAATCCCAAGCCACAGATGATTGGTCCACTCCTCGCTGAACAGGAGCATCACGCCGCCGCCCTCTTCGTCCCCGAGAAGCGTGACGGACTCAGCCTGCGCTTCATCGATCCTCGCCCCTGTGTAGAGGTACTGCTCGACGTATTGCGCCGGGATCAACTTGACCTGAATCTCGATTCTCGCGGGGTCGTACAGACTTTCGACATAGGAAACCCAGTCCTTTGAGTACATGCCCGTGTAGAGGCCCGGATAGAGGCATTTCACATAGGCGTAGGGATCGTAGTTCGGAATGGACGGAAGAGACCATATCTTCTTCCCTTCGCCGTTCAGGAAAACGGTCTCACGAGTCACGGCGTCTTCGAGGATCGTGACCGGAAAGACCGGGACACTGTTCTCGTACTCGGGCGCCAGGCTCTCGACGAACTCCGGCGGGAAAGACTTCCACTCAAACGTGAGCAAGGATGGAGAACCGTGTTGGCGAAGGGTGAAATCGGGGGCGGGCGGCAGGATCGAGAGATAGCGGTCTCGCTGTTCCAAGAAGAAGTCCTGGAGATCGTAGACGTCGGCGACCTGCGCGGACATCAACGCCTCGTATGCGCGCGGGTCAGCAGCTTGCTTGTCATGCTGCGGCGAGAACGCCGCCAGCACCGCCAGACAGCACCCCGCGAGCAAGACGGACCACGCGGCCCTGCTCCTGAAAAGTTGCCCCATTATGTCCACTGCTTTTGTTACTTCGCTGCGATCCCTGACCGGAGCCCGCGAAAAAAAGAGGCGCGAACTCCAAGCTCATGCCTCGACTGAGGGACCGCGAAGCCCCACCTTCTGAAACACAAGACAGGGAGCCGCGCCCCAGGTGGGGCGCATCTCCACAGTCTCGTTTCAGAAGGAGAAATTCGCGGTTTTCAGTCGAAACGATTACTGCATAAAACGCAAAAAACTGATTTCTCAAAGATCGCGGTTCCACAACTCGCGGAACCGTCCAAGTGTATGCCATATCGGGCGCAGCCGAGCCAAGAAAAAAAAGTAAGCTTTTTTTTCGCTTGAAGGAAACCGCGAGCCGTGCCTGTGCCGCCATAGCTCCATGAGCGAATGCGCATGGGAACCGGCGAACGCCCTTCGACGGGCTCAGGGCCGGCGGCACTGGAGCGCCGCCCGGTACGCGAAGCTCTACAAGAAGCCTCTGACGTTTTTTACCCGTCGCCTGCCTGTTTGATTTTTCTTGAATCCCGACATTTCTCTTTATGAAACGTAGGGGCTTCGCTCGCGAAGCCCGCAGGCGACCACATGCGCCATTTCGGGCGTCGACAAGCGACGCCCCTACAGTAAAAAGTTGGGCATTGGATGTCGGGGGTTCAGTCGGTGGAAAACACGTGCATCACTCCGGGAAAAACGCTATGACACAACCATGCAGGCCCTGGTGGACCAGTTCCTGGATTACCTGTCGCTGGAACGCGGCTTGAGCGAAAACACGCGCCTGGCCTATGGGGCCGACCTGAAAGCCTTCCTCGACTACCTGCAACAGTGTCGCATCAGTTCCGTCAACGATGTCCGGCGCCCAATGGTCCTCGACTTCCTCATGGACCAGAAGGACCGCGGGCTCCAGGCGAATTCCATCGCGCGGCGCATGGTCGCCGTGAAGGTCTTCTTCCGCTACCTGCAACAGGAGGGTCTGCTGCGGCAAAACATCACCGAGAGCATGGAAACGCCGCGGCTCTGGAAAATTCTGCCCGACACGCTGAGCGTCAAGGAGGTCGAGCGCCTGCTGGAGGCCGCCCGAAAGCGGGGGCGGCATCGCCTGCGCGACGGCGCCATCCTGGAGACGCTCTACGGCACCGGCCTGCGCATCTCGGAGCTCGCGAAACTCACGCTCGACGACCTGCACTTCGACGCCGGGTACCTGCGCTGCCTGGGCAAGGGACGCAAGGAGCGCGTGGTCCCGCTGGGCGGTGCCGCCGCAGTGGCACTGCGCGCTTACCTGGCGGAGCAGCGCCCTTGGCTGGCCCGGCGCGACGCGACCGAGCGGGGCCTGTTTCTCACCACGCGCGGCCGGCCGTTCAGCCGCAAGACGCTCTGGCGGCTGATCCGGAACGCGGCGCGCTCCGCGGGCCTCCAGAAGCCCGTCACCCCCCAGACCCTGCGGCACTCCTTCGCCAGCCACCTGCTGGCCAACGGGGCGCCGCTGCGCGTGATCCAGGAGATGCTCGGCCACTCGGACATCGCCACCACGCAGATTTACACGCATGTTGACAGCTCCCGCTTAAAGCACATACATTCCCGCTTTCATCCCAGGGCATGAATCTCCTGCACAATCCTTATCGGCTACTTGAAAAATCGCTGGGCTACCGATTCAGGAAAAAGAAGTTCCTGGAGATCGCCCTGACGCACCGATCCTGGCGCTACGAGGCCCCCACCTCCGACATGTTTGACAACCAGCGGCTGGAATTCCTCGGCGACGCCGCCTTGAGCCTGGTCACGTCCGCGCACCTCTACCAGACGCACAGCGATCAGCAGGAGGGCGATCTCACCCGCCGGCGCAGCCTGCTGTGCAACGGGAAGACCCTCGCACAGATCGGCGAGCGGATCGGCCTCGGGTCTTTCCTGCGGCTGGGCCGCGGCGAGGAACAGTCCGGTGGACGCGAACGGCCCTCGACCCTTGGCGACGCCCTGGAAGCGGTCATCGGCGCGGCCTATCTCGATGGCGGGGTGAAGGCGGTGGAAAAAATCTACCGGCGCTGGTTCACCGGCCTGGCCTTGGAGGCGGACGGCTCTACCTTTCGCGATAATCCCAAGGGCGCGCTCCAGGAGTATTGTCAACGGCGGTGGAAAACCGGCCCGGAGTATCGTCTGCTGGAGGTCACGGGCCCCGGCCACGAGCGAAAATTCAGCGTGGAAGTCCGGCTTCGCGATCGTGTCCTGGCGACCGCCCGCGGCCCCAGCAAACGCGAAGCCGAGTCCCGCGCGGCCCTGAAGGCCCTGCAGTCGCTGGAATCTTCCACGACGGCCTCCTGATGTGAAGGGCCCGCGGCCCCGCGGGCCGTTTCCCGACCTTCTTTCATTGGACGTTGGTTGTTGGAAGTTGGACGTTTAATTTGGAAGAAGAAAGAACGTCCAACTCTCAACGCCCAACGTCCAACCCTTCAGGCCAGATCTTCCCGGGCGTGGCGGTCGGGCGCCAGGTAGATCATCGGCAGGCTGACCAGCGTCACCGCATACTTGACGATCACATTGAAGACGAATATCTGTCCCACGATGCTCCAGGGCAGCACCCAGCCGAAAGCGCCCACCGCGAAGAGCACGCTGTCCACCGGCACGCTGAGGCTG
The DNA here is from genome assembly GCA_018823105.1 of Verrucomicrobiota bacterium. Classification (GTDB taxonomy): domain Bacteria; phylum Verrucomicrobiota; class Kiritimatiellia; order CAIQIC01; family JAGNIJ01; genus JAGNIJ01. Next base: position 10,096 of record JAHJJH010000006.1, read on the forward strand.
TTACTGGTCAGCACCCGCAGCCACTGGAACCGGCGCGTCACGCGCGTGACGAACAGGTGATAGATTTCCGTGTCGGCCAGTTCGCTGGCGATCTCGGCGAAGATCGAGGCCAGCACAATCCGCCAGACGGGCGCCAGGATCGCCCGGAACTCCGCGTCCAGCCCCCAGCCGGGGTCGCCGGGCACCCGCGCGACCCACAGCAGGTAGGCCGCCATGACCAGGTTGATGACCCCGGCGGTGACAATGAGAAGGCGGGCATGCCGCTTGCCGATGAGCTTGTGGACCATGTCGCGCAGGGTGAACGTGAAGGGATAGATGAACGTGCCCATGTCCACCGCCAGGCCGCCCACCAAGCCGATTTTCAGGCTGGCGATGTCCGCGAGCATCTGCGCGGCGATATAGGCGGCGATGCATACGACCACCACGGCCGTCACCGGCGGCAATCTGCTTTTGTCCTGATCCATCATGCGTTTTCCCTGCAAGCCGCCGGAAGGGATACCACAAGGCCCTCCCGCATGGAAAGCCGGGATC
>JAHJJH010000095.1 GCA_018823105.1 Verrucomicrobiota bacterium
CATGAGGAAAGCGAGATGGAAAGCGCCCTCGCGGCCGGGGCCGTCTGCCTCGGGGTCAACAACCGGGACCTGAAGACCTTTGCCGTGGACCTGGCCACGACGGAACGGCTGAAGCCCCTCGCGCCGGCCGGGTGTACCCTGATCAGCGAAAGCGGCATCCGCTCGGCGGCCGACGTCGCCCGTCTGAAGGCCGCGGGCGTTCATGGCGTGCTGGTGGGGGAGCACCTGCTCCGTCAGGCCAACCTGGAACAGGCGGTGCGGGATTTAATGAGCAAAGTCTGGTAGTTAATAAAAGGAGTCATCATGAAGACCATCGGGATAGGTTCGGGTTTGCTGGCATTTGCATGCTGCTTGGCGGCAGGATTATGGATCCTGACCAAAACGGGTTTCGACCACGGCGAAGACGCCCTGTCCACCGCCATCGGCCTCTACTTCATCGGCAAGGCCTTCTTCGTCGGCCCCATGCTGCTCCTCACCGCCCTCAAATCCTGACCGGAATCGAACAGAAGGCGCAAAGGGCACGAAGGGAAGCCCGAAGATTGAACGAAGGTCTGTCATTCCGAGCGAAGCGAGGAATCTCCGCGTTAGCGAGGACGAGGACGAGAACGAGAACGAGGATGAGGGAATCCCACCTGAACCCTGAACCCTCCTGACACCTGCCACCTAACACCTCCCCCATGTCCCTCTTCGTAAAAATCTGCGGTCTCTGTTCCGAATCCGACGTCCGGGCCGTGGCGGGGCTCGGGCCCGACGCGATGGGTTTCGTCTTCTGGCCCGGATCGAAGCGCGCCGTGGTTCCGGCGGACGTGGCGGCGTGGACCCGCGACCTGCCGCCGGGCATCCTCAAGGTCGGCGTGTTCGTCGATGCCTCGCCGGAAGAGTTGGAGCAGACCGTGCGCGAAGCGGGCCTGGACGTGGTCCAGCTTCATTTTTTCCAATGTTTGGAAAAAGCGCGCGAAAATTTTCCAATGATTGGAAAAAAAATACAAAATTTTTCCAAACATTGGAAAGTCGTGTATCTCGACCAGAGCGAGCCGGGGACGGAAGAAACGGCCTTCGTTGACGCATTCCTGGTGGACCATTATAGTGCTGTTTCGCCCGGGGGCACCGGGCAGGTGGCCGACTGGGCGGCGGCGCGGGATTTCGTGCGCCGTTGTGCGAAGCCCGTGGTCCTGGCCGGCGGGTTGACCCCGGATAACGTGGCGGAGGCGATCCGGGCGGTGCGACCCTGGGGCGTGGACGTCAGTTCGGGCGTCGAGCTCTCGCCCGGCCGCAAGGATCTGAAAAAAGTGGAGCGGTTCATTAAGATATGCCGCGAAAACGCATAGACACGGAGCCGGACGCGCTCGGCCATTTCGGGCCGTACGGCGGGGCTTTCGTGCCCGAGACGCTGATGGCGCCGCTGCAGGAGCTGGAGCGGCAATTCCGCGTGGCGCGGCGCGATCCGGCGTTCCGGCGCGAAATGCAGTATTACCTGCGCCACTACGTGGGCCGGCCGACCCCGCTCTACTTCGCCGAGCGGATGACGCGCGCGCTGGGCGGCCCCCGGATTTACCTCAAGCGCGAGGACCTCTGTCACACCGGCGCGCACAAGATCAACAACTGCATCGGCCAGTGTCTTTTGGCCCGGCGCATGGGCAAGAAGCGCGTGATCGCGGAGACCGGCGCGGGCCAGCACGGGGTGGCCACGGCGACCTGCGCGGCGCTTTTCGGCATGGAGTGTGTGGTCTACATGGGCACGGTGGACATGGAGCGCCAGGCGCTCAACGTGTTCCGCATGCGCAGCCTCGGGGCCGAGGTCGTCCCTGTCACCGCGGGGCAGCAGACGCTGAAGGAGGCGATCAGCGAGGCGATGCGCGACTGGGTGACGAACGTCCGCACAACGCATTACGTCCTGGGCACGGCCTACGGGGCGCACCCGTACCCGGTCATGGTCCGCACGTTCCAGAGCGTCATCGGGCGCGAGGCGCGCCGGCAGATCCTGCGGCAGGAAGGCCGGCTGCCCTCAGCGCTGGTGGCCTGCGTCGGCGGTGGCAGCAACGCCATCGGCCTGTTCTATCCGTTCCTCCAGGATCGCGGCGTGCGAATGATCGGCGTCGAAGCCGGCGGGTTGGGCATCCGCAGCGGCCGGCACGCGGCGCGGTTCGCCGGCGGCCGCGTCGGGGTGTTGCAGGGCACGCGCACCTGGGTCCTGCAGGATGACGAGGGGCAGATCCGTCTGACCCATTCGGTAAGCGCCGGATTGGATTACGCCGCGGTCGGCCCGGAGCACGCCTTGCTGCGCGACCTGGGCCGCGCCGAATACAGCCACGTCACGGATCGTGAGGCGGTGAAGGCCTTCTACGCCCTCGCGCGCTGGGAGGGGATCCTCGGCGCGTTGGAATCCGTGCATGCCGTCGCGTACTTGATGAAACAGGCCCGGCGGTGGACGAAAAAAGACTTGGTTCTTGTCAATCTCTCGGGCCGCGGCGATAAAGATGTGCAGCAGGTGTCCGCCTGGACCGAGCGTCACATGCGAAAACAGGGCGTGTTATCGCTATGAAACTGCACAGCATGACGGGACACGGTCGCGGCCAGGCCTCCCGCGCCGGAATCCGCGCGGAAGTGGAGGTCAGCTCCGTCAACCGGCGGCAACTGGACTGTTCCGTCAGCCTGCCGCCGACACTTTCGACGCTTGTTCCGCGCATCGAAGAAGAAGTGCGGAAGCGCCTCTCCCGCGGCCGCGTCGGCGTGACGGTCAACGTGCAGTGGTCCGCCGCGGTGCGGCGACAGAGATTACGCGTGGATGAAGATTTGGCCGAAGCCTGCGTGAAGGCCTTGCGAAAGACCGCGCGCCGGGTGGGGTTGCGCGACGATTTCGACGCGAGCCTGCTGCTGCAGATGCCGGAGGTCGTCCGCTTCGAGCCGCCCGTGCGGGAGGGCGAGCTGGCCTGGCCGGTGATCCGCGAGGCGCTGGCCCGCGCACTGGGCGGCCTGGTGCGGATGCGCGCGAGCGAGGGCGCGGCGCTCCGGCGCGACCTGGAGGCGCGGCTGAAAAAGATGGAGGCGCGCCTGGCGAGCATCCGCCGCCGCGCGCCGGCCGTACTGGAGCAGTACCGCTTGAAGCTGGCGGACCGACTGCGCCTCGCCGGGTTCGAGCGGGAAGCCGCCGACGAGCGCGTGCTCCGGGAGTTGGCGCTCTTCGCCGACCGGGCGGACATCGCGGAGGAGCTCACACGGCTGGAGAGTCACATCGCGCAGGCGCGCGGGTTGCTCCGGGCCGGCGAGTCCGCCGGCCGTTCGCTGGATTTCCTCGCCCAGGAAATGTTTCGAGAAGCGACGACCATCGGGTCTAAAGCCAACGACGCCGGGATTGCCCGCGACGTCGTGGATTTGAAAGCGGAACTGGAACGCTTACGAGAACAGGTGCAAAACATCGAATGATCACGATCCCCCGTCATCCCCAGGTCTTCATCGTCTCCGCGCCTTCCGGTGCCGGGAAAACGACGTTGTGCGATAAGCTCTACGCCGAGTTCCCGGATTTCTTCTACACGATCACCAGCACCACCCGCGCCCCGCGGGAAGGGGAGGTGGACGGTAAAAACTACTATTTCTTGACCCATGAGCTGTTTCAGAAAAAGCTGGCCGAGGGTGAATTCCTGGAGCACGCCATCGTACACGGCAACCTGTACGGATCGCCGAAAACGCCCGTCATCCGGGCCCTTAAGGAGGGGCGGGACGTTCTCATGAACCTCGATGTGCAGGGTGCCGCGGCCGTGCGCGAGTATGCCCGGCGCGCTGCGCCGGATGACCCGATGCATCACGAGGTCGTGGACATCTTCGTCGTGCCGCCCTCGCTGGAAGTCCTGCGCAACCGTCTGGTCCGGCGCGGGAAGGACACGGAGGAAACCATCGCCAAGCGGCTCAAGCAGGCCGAGAACGAGATCGCGCGATGGAAGGAATACAAATACATGGTCGTCAACGACGACCTGGCCGAGGCCTACGACAACCTGCGCGCGATCATCCTGGCCGAGCGCCACCGGATTCGCCCCGAGGGAAGAGGGAGTTCATGAGCAAACGCGTTGTGCTGGGAGTGACCGGATCCATCGCCGCGTACAAGGCGGCGGAACTGGTCCGGAGGATGACCGCGAAGTCGTGGGACGTGTGGGTGATGATGACCGAAGCGGCGACGAAGTACGTCGGGCCGCTGACCTTTCACGCGCTCACCGGACATCCCGTCGCGGCCGGAAAATGCGAGGCGTTGCCGACGGCGGCCTTTCAGCATCTTGACCTTGCCTCGTGCGATGCGTTGGTCATCGCGCCCTGCACGGCCAACGTCCTCGCCAAGCTGGCGGTCGGGCTGGCCGACGACATCGTCACGGCCACCGCCCTGGCCTGCACGGCGCCGCTGGTCGTCGCGCCCGCGATGAACGACAAGATGTGGCGGCATCCCGCCACCCAGGCCAACGTCGCCATGCTGCGGCAACGCGGGGTGAGGTTGCTCGACGTCGAGCACGGCGAACTCGCGTGCGGCATGGTCGGCGCCGGGCGATTGACAGACTTGGAAATCATTCTGACGGAAGTCGCGCGCGCTCTCGGCACGTGACGCGGCGCATGAAGATCCTGGTCACAGCCGGGCCGACCCGCGAGCCTCTCGATCCCGTTCGCTTCATCAGCAATCGCTCCTCCGGCAAGATGGGTTATGCCGTCGCCTCCGCGGCCGCCGCGCGCGGGCATGGCGTCACGCTGATCTCGGGGCCTGTGGCGTTGCAACCACCCTCCGGCATTGAGGTTATACGAGTCGCCACGGCGGAGGAAATGCGGCGGGCCGTTCGGCGGAAGCTCCGCGGGTGCGACGTGCTGGTCATGGCCGCCGCCGTGGCGGACTGGCGTCCCGCGCGAGCGGCGGCGAGGAAGATCAAGAAACGCGGAGCGCCGCCCATCCTCCGACTCGTGCCTACCGCGGACATTCTGCAAGACGTGCGCCCGCTCAAAGGACGGCGCCTCTTCGTCGGCTTCGCGGCGGAGACCGGAGCGCCGACGGAAGAGGCGAAGCGCAAACTGAAGGAGAAGGGTCTCGACCTGATCGTGGCCAACGACGTGTCACGGTCGGACGCGGGATTCGACGCGGAGACGAATCGCGTCATCCTGCTGACGCCGGACGGCGCGCGGGACGATTGGCCGCTGATGCCCAAGGTGCGCGTGGCCGTC
>JAHJJH010000096.1 GCA_018823105.1 Verrucomicrobiota bacterium
CGAGTTTTTCTTTTTCTGCACGGCGCACCAGTTCGGCTTCTGGCATCACGCCGGCGACCGCTACGCGGCGCCGATGACCGCCGTGCTGGCGGGGAAAGTGCGGAAGGGCTCGGACTTCATCGTGGCCTGCGCCACGCGCGCCTGGAACCGGAATCCGCAGATTTTCACCCGCGAGGGCCTGCAGGCGGCGGGCGAGGCCGGCTGGGCGGCGATCTTCGCCGATGACACGGGCGCCAATCCGTTGCCGATGTGGGAGGAACACCTCGCGATCCTCCGCCGGTACGCCGCCTGGCTTCGCGCGGCGGCCGTTCTTCCGGCCGGGATCGTGGCGTCCGCCAATGCGGCGCCGGCTTCGTTGGCGGCCTTCCTCGAGTCGGTGGCGGTGGTGCCGGGATACGATGAAGATCCGTTGCGGAAGAAACTGCACCTGCTGGCCATCATCCTGGAAAACCGGCCGGAGCATTTCCTGCGGGTGAACGATCCGTCGCATCACCGGCCGATCATCGACTATCACCTCCAGCGCAGCGCCCTGCGGACCGGCTTGGTCGAGGTGGACGATCCCACGCTCCGGGCCGCGCTGGAGGATCGCCGGGTGGTCCCCGCGGGTGTAGAGCATGAGATCCGCGCGGCGGTCTACGAGGCCGTAGCGCAGATCGTGAGGCAGTCCGGCGCGTCGGTCGCGACGGTGGATTATTTCTTTTTCACCAATCGCACCCGCTGCCCGGAGATGCGCGAGCCGGATTGCCCGGCCTGCCCGGTCCGGGATTTCTGCGCCCGGCGCACGCGCCTTTTCCAGCCGGTATTCCGGACGACGGCCTATTGAGCTATAGAGGTAGGGCGGCTTCGCTGAAGCCGCCGTTTTCCGGCGCGTTGAGCCCCGTGAGAGGGGCGTTGCCCCCAACGGGGGCTCACGCCCAACGCGCCCTACCCCTCATTGCTTCAAGCCGTGTTGCCTCTGTCAGGGCAGGCGCTCCGTGCCCCCCTTGCGCAAGCGCAGGACGAAAAAGCGATGCCCCTGCAGGTCTTCGCTGTGGAACTCGAATTCCACCAGCAGCCCGGTCACCGCGCCGCGCCAACCGGGCGCTGCCGGAGCCGACTCCGCATCCGAAAAGCACATGAACGTGTTGTTCCCGTGGTCGTAGCGGAAGCGCTGCCAGGTTCGCCCCGCTTCATCCTTCTCCGTCCGGTCGAAAACGGCCTCGAGACGCGCGGGCCGGTCGATCAGGGGGCGGACGACCTGCCGCAGTTCGGTGCCCGGCTCGGCGGTCAGGGCCAGGCGCTGCAGGATTTCCTCCCAGGTCACCGTCTGCACTTCGTCCGCCAAGACCGGCGACTGGATCCAGAGCGCCGCCGCCGCGCAGGCCAGGATGATCGTTCGTTTCATATTACCAACTCCTTACTCGGTAGAACTTCTGATCGACTCCGGAAACCTCGTCCGTGACGCACAACGAACTGCCGGCCGGTCCGTTGGTCAGCACGGTCAGCTCCGCCCACGTCCCGGCGCCGGACAGCGATTCAATCGAATCCAGGGCATAGGTCAAGCCGGGGAAACCGTCCCAGGCGATAAGGAACCGGTCTTCCGTCGCATCCTGCGGAGCGATATCCATCCGGGCCGGCGGCATGACCCGGGCCTGTTCGCAGAGATAGCCGGCCACCCCGCGCGCAACGCGAGCCGCGTAGTCATAATCCAAGTACCCGGGCTGATCGGCCGCGTCGGTTACCTTGTGATAGTTGGTGTTGGAGGAATAGGCCCGCTCGATGAGCAGGCAGGAGTCCATCCCGTTGATTCCGAACGGGTAATGGTCGCTCGCGCTGCTGCTGCCGCTGTTGTATATTTGCAGCGCGCCGTAGCGCGGCAGGGCGGATGCCAGGTTGGTGCGAATAGGTCGGCTGGTGTCCGTATTGTATCCGTAGATCCGGATGGTGTTGGAGTAGGTCCCGGCGGGGTTGAACGTGATCATGTCCAGGCTGATCACGCCGCGCACGAGGCTGCGCTGGATCTTGTTCGTCACCGCCGGATTGTTGGTCGTGGAATCCGAGACGAAGTGGTAGGCGCCCTTCAATCCCTTTTCCTCCCCGTCGAACGCGATGCATACCAGGGTGGCGCGGAAGGTGTAGGCGCTCAAGACCCGTGCAATCTCCAACACGCCGGCGACGCCGCTGGCGTTGTCGTCCGCGCCGGGGCTCCAGGCCAACCACTGCCCCGGGTCCACGGAGTCATAGTGACCACCGATGATGTAGATGCCGTGGTTGGTCGGGTCCAGCCCGGGCTTGATGGCCACCACGTTGTGACAGTTCGTGTAGGTGTAGAGGCTCCCGTAGGAGCGCGTGAACCAGAAGGGATCCAGTTCCACCTGCCAGCCCCAGTTGGAAAAGCAGGCGACCACCATGTCCCGGGCCGCGTCATGCTGGTTCGCCGGCACGCGCGGCACGAGGGCGCTGGCCGTGTCCGTGAAGCCGCGATTCTGCCCCGTCCACACATACAGGTTGGTATGAAACCACCGCAGGTCCTCGCTGTTGACCTGCGCGACGATGTCGGTGACGGACAGTTGAGCCGTTGCCGTTCGGGCCAACAGGCCGAGCAGAAAAACCCACGGGCGGCGCTTTGAACGCGACAGGGACATGGCGTGCAGGTTCTTTGCTTCTTACCATACCCCGATCCGGCGCCCGAAAGAAAGCGGCCCGCGACATGTTTTACTGGGTATTGGATTCCAGCATCGGGTCGGTAAACATCACGTGCCCGTGCGTCGGGCCCCAGCCGCCGCCGGCCTGCAGGTCCTGGCGGACATCCACGGTGTAGAGCCGGGTGTCCATGTTCCGCTTCCCGGCCACCTGTACGGTGAGGCGTCGGGTGGTGCGGTGCCGCAGGGCGGTCTGCGTGGTGTCGGTCCACTCGATGACGCTTTCCTGCTTCCAGTCCGGGCTGATGATGGCCGTCTTCAGTACCCGCACTCCGGGCTGGGCGCGCAGGACGAATTGCTCGGCGGATTTTTTCAGGTCCGCCGCGTCGCCGCCGGTGTAGGCGTCGGGCTGCATGCGCGTCTCGGCGATGCGGGCGGCGCGCAATTTGGCATCAGCCCGCTTCAGGCCGTCGAGGCGGCGATTCAATCCGAGCAGCCGCTGGTCTCCCGCCTTCAGCAGCCCCGCGGCGCGGTCCACGATGGCCTGGGCGTTGGCGATCTGGTCGCGGTCGAGGAACAGGAACATCTCCTTGGCAGCCATCTTGGATTCCTGCGCCCGCGTGAACTGCTCCATCTGCTGAATCTTGGTGTCCGCCTCGCCGATGTCCTGGTCGGCGTACAGGCGGCACGACGTCTGGAACTGGATCGTCGCGGTCTCCAGCATCGCGGCGGCCTGTTTCAACTCGTCCGTCGCCTTCGTGCCGAGATTGGCCTTTTTATACTCCGCGAGCGCAGTGGCCGCTTCGGCATAAATACCCAGCCGCTTTTGCATTTCGTCCTTTTCCTGCGTGGCGCTGGGGATGAGATACTTGTCCGGATTGTGGCCGGGCTGCCCTACGCCGATCACGTACGGTTGAAGCCGCGCGAGCCAGCTTTCCGAGGCCTGTCCGGCCTCGGCGGTCTGCTGCTGCGCCGCGGTCTCGGCCTGCTGCATGGCCTCCGCGCGCCCTCCCGCCATGGCATCCAGCTTGGCGATACGGGCCTGCATGGCGACGATGTCAGGATGGGTGGGGGAATACTGGCCGCTGTAGCGCTGCTCGATCTCCTGCATCTTTTCGCGCGCCTCGGCGGCCGCGGTCTGCGCGGTCTGGATTTTCCAGTCCTCCGAGGCCACGGAGTCCGATTCGAGGGCTCGCTCGGCGCGGGCCAGGATACGGTCCGCCTCCTTCAGGCGGAACGCGACGTTGCTTGGCAGCTTGTCCTGCGCCGAGGCGCCCGCGGCCCACAGCCCTAACAAAATCGCACCGTAAAGCTTAGAACGGTTCATGGCGGCTCCTTGTTTAATGGTCCGACTATTACACTGTATTCCCCGGGAGCGACCAGGCAAGCCTTATGGCCGTCCGAATCGTGGCGAAACTTTTTTAATGGATGGGCCAGCCCGGGATCGCGCGGTCAATCTCGGCCATCAGGCGCAGGGTCTCGGACAGGGCGACAATGATTTCCTGGTAGTGCTGGAGATCGTCGTACGTCAGCGTGCGGCCCTTCCGGTCCTTGAGCCATTTTTCGCACACCTGGTAGCCGCCGACGTGGAAGTTCCAGATCGCCTCCGGCACGCCGTCAAAGTACTGGGTCTTGTTGATGTGGACGCGGCCTGGAGGTAGGGCGCGACCGCTGGGCGCGCCGCTCTTATTCGGCGGGTCCGGCGGCCCCGCCCTACCCATCGAAAACCAGACCTTTTCCACCACGTTGTCGCCTTTTTCCGGGAAGGAGGGGAGGAGATCGTCGAGCTTCGGCGATTCCATCAGGTGCAGCGTGGCCAGTTCCGCGCCCAGCCCGGCCAGGCGGAAGAACAGCTCC
>JAHJJH010000097.1 GCA_018823105.1 Verrucomicrobiota bacterium
AGGCCTTGGTTTCTTACTGAACCCTGAACACTGAAACCTTTCCCGTCCCGTCTTCGCCCCTACGGACGCGGCGCCGTGGCATACCAGATTTTCACGGGCAGGGTCTTCCGTCCCCACGCCAGGGCCTTGGCATGCCTCTTGAAGAAAACGTCCAGCCGATGGCCCCGGATGTCTTCGCCCGTGTCTTCCACGATTCCGTAGCCATATCCCGGGACATACAAGCGGGTTCCGAAGGGCAGGATCCGGGGATCGGCGGCGATGGTGCCCGGCCCCGCCTGGGTGCCGGAGGCCGTTACGCCGACCGCCTTGGGCTTGCCGCGCCGGGGCCCCGAACTGAGGACCGGACGAAAGAGCCAGTTACGACGCCAGCCGCAACAGGTGCCGCAGGGACAGTAGCCCGTCACCTCCATCCTTACCACCCGGTCCGGCGGCCTCCGGGACGCCTTCGGCACGCTCGCGCAGGATACCGCCAGCAGTGCGAATCCGAGCAGCACAAGGCCCCATCCGCCATGGAATCCGCGATGGTTATTCGTTGCGCAAAGGCCCGGCATCATCTTTCTCATCATGAGCCAACAAAGGCCAAAAAGCAATCGCAACCAGCCCAGCCCACGCGTATGAAAAGCACCCGGAGGACTGAACTCCGTCATGCCTGTGGGGTATGGTTTCCCTTTAACTTCAGGCCAGAAAGCTGAAAGGTTTTATCCCTTGGTAAACAGTCATAAAGCGATTCGCGCGCTGCTGGCGGCCCTGTGCTGGGTTCCCGGCGCGGTTTTCGCCGCCAATCATTTTGTCGAAAGTTTCGACACCTTGTCGTGCGCCTATGCCGATACGACCACCGTGCTTCCCAGCGGGACGTGGACGGTGAACAACGTGTACAACGAGGAAGCGGTCGCCTCCCGCGGCGGAACGGGCCATGCCGCCCGCATCAACGATGACATCTCGGGGGCCCATCTCACCACGCCAGCCCTCGACACCGTGGGGACGGTTTCGTTTTACTATCGGGAACTGAACACAGGCGGCGGGACCTTCAAGGTGCAGAAATCCGCCGGTGGCGGCTCCTTCTCCGACGTCACCTCCCAGGCATTTTCCGGAACGAACTTCACCTTCTACTCGGTCGATGTGAACGACGCGAGCAGCGCCATCAATATTCGGATTCTCAACGACAACAACCCGGGCCACCTGATCATTGACGATATGACGGTTACGGACTATGCCAGCGCGCCTTCCAATGAGCCGCCCATCCTGGCGGCCATCGGCAACAAGGTCACCGACGAAACGGTGCCGCTGCAGTTTGCCATCCAGGCCACGGACCCGGTGGACGGCGATCCGATCACGCTGACCATGAGTAATGCCCCGGCCGGCGCGGTGCTGTCCTCGACGAACGGCAACGGCACGTTCACCTGGTCCCTGCCGAGCCCGGACGGGGTCTATACCACGAGCTTCTACGCCGCCGACAAGGACGGGGCCGATTTCGAGACCATCACGATCACCGTGCTGGCCCAGACCCTCGCGGCCACCAGCAATCTCTGGGACTTCGAGGACGGATGGCAGACCTGGACCAACTACAGCCGCTTCAGCAACAAGAACTGGTCGCGGGCCAACCTGCCCGGCGCGGAAAGCACGGACTGGAAGATGGAGATGAGCGGCTACCAGGCCGATACGTCGAGCGACGACTGGCTGCTCAGTCCCGCGCTGGATTTTTCCGCGGTCACCGACCCGCACATCAGTTTCTGGACCAAGCGAGAGAACTCCGGCCCGGACATCACCGTGAAACTGTCCACCAACTATCCCGGCACGGGAGATCCGCTGGCCGCGGGTGTGTTGTGGGCGACGCTGCCGTTCACCCGGCCGTCCAGCCAGAGCGTCTGGGCGCAATGGACCAACGACCTGTCCGCATACGTGGGCCAGGGCTCCGTGTATATCGCCTTCTACTACACCTCCACCCGCACGCGGGCTACCCGCTGGAGCGTGGACCAGATCCGCTACTGGGCGACCGCCGTCGGGGCGTCGAACGAACCGCCGGTGCTCGGACCCATCGGGGACAAGTGGCTGATCGTATCCAACAACCTGTTGTTCCCGGTGACGGCGGTGGACCCGGTGGACGACGATCCCATCACGCTGACCGTCAGCAATGCGCCCGCGGGTTCCGAGTTCAGCGCCACCAACGGCAACGGGTACTTCACCTGGTTGAGCGCGGCGCCGGTCGGCGTCTACACGTCCTCGTTCTATGCGGCGGACAAGGACGGGGCCGATTTCGAGACGATCGTGATCACCATTTCCGAGCCGCCGGGCCCGACCAACCTCCCCGTGCTCGCCTCCATCGGGAACAAGTCGGTCGCCGAGAGCAACGCGCTGAATTTCGCCGTGTCCGCCAGCGACCTTGACGGGGACACGATCACGCTGATCGCCAGCAACCTGCCGGCGGGCGCGGTGTTCTCGTCCACGAACGAGAACGGTAACTTCTCGTGGCCGCAGGCCACCCCGGCCGGGGTCTACACGACGTTGTTCTACGCGGTGGACAATGATGGCGCCGACTCGGAGACCGTGCTGATCTACGTCAACGCGGCGGCGCCGACCGGCACGATCGTCTTCCAGGGCTTCGACGGATCGGGGAAGGATACGTGGGCCTTCACCGGTGGGGGCTCCAACGCCGCCGCGGCGGCGCGCACGGACGGCTACGGCCGGCAACTGACCGCCACGGATGAACTCGTCCTGACCAATGTTTCGCTGGTCGGCCACAGCTCCATGATGCTGAGCCTCCACTGCGCGTCCACGGGCGGCATCGAGAACCTGGACTCGCTGGAGATCTACGTGGCCCTCGACGGCGCCGCCTTCTCCGACACCCCCGATATCACGCTCCAGGAGGGCAACACCACGGACGCCGTCTACAACGCGACCTGGTCCTACTCGGCGAACGGCGTCGCGCACACGACCGCCGGAACGCCGGCCACGTTCAACGGCGATGGGTCCGAAGGGTACAGCACGATCCGCATCCGCATCCCCGATGGGTCCTCCAGCGTGCGCGTGAAGATCGCCTCCGCCAACAGCACGACGGGCGAGTACTACTACGTGGACGACGTGGAACTCACCAGCGGGACGTGGGACTTTAACGATCCGCCGGTACTGGCCTCCGTCGGGAGCCGGGAGGGCAGCCAGGGCGCCAGCCTGATTTTCACCGTCAGCGCCAGCGATCCGGACGAGGACGCCGTTTCGCTCGTTGCCAGCAACCTGCCCGCCGGCGCGGTCTTCGTGGATCACGGCAACGGCTCCGGGGACTTCAACTGGGCGTATCCCGCGGTTACGGGGTCCTGGGCTGTGACCTTCCACGTTTTCAACGCGGACGGGTCGGACTTGGAGCAGATCGCGATCTTCATCGACGAGGCCGTGGTATCGACCAACGTGTCGCTGACCGTCATGGCCGCGAACCTCTCCAGCGGGACCGACCAGGCCTATCATGATCCGGGCATTCGTATCTTCCAGGGCCTGAAACCGGACGTGGCCTGCCTGCAGGAATTCAATTATGCCAGCGGGGCGCGCGTCCTCGTGGATACGGCCTTCAGCACCGGGCATTACTATTACGTGGAGACGGACGGCGAACAGATTCCCAACGGCATCATCAGCAAGTATCCGATCCTTTCGTCCGGGCAGTGGGTGGACCCTTACGTATCCAACCGCGACATGGCCTGGGCGATCATTGACATCCCAGGCACGCAGGAGCTTCATGTCGTCAGCGTCCACTTCCTGACTACCGGCTCCACGGAACGGAACAACCAGGCCACCTATCTCAAGGGCTGCATACAAACCAACTGGCCCGGCGTCGCCTACATCGCGATCGCCGGCGACCTGAACACCCCCACCCGTGTGGAGGCGTGTCATACCACCCTCAGCACCATCGTCACCGACTCCATCCCGTCCAAGGACCAGAACGGCGATATGGATACGAACGCGGGCCGGGATAGCGACTACGACTACGTCCTCCCCAGCACGGCGTTGAACAGTCTGCACACGAGCACCGTCGTCGGAGGTCTGTCCTTCACCAACGGCGTGGTCTTCGACAGCCGGCTCTGGGCCTCGCCGCCCGATCCCATCCAGAGCTCCGATTCCGGCGTGGAGGGCATGCAGCACATGGCCGTCATGAAGACCTTCGCGCTGCAACAGGCGGCCGCACCCGTGACCTCGGCCGTGATCTACGTGCTCGCCGGCCCGCACGGCTCGATCTCGCCGACCAATGCCGTGGTCAACTTCGGCCAGAACAAGACCTTCACCATCGCCCCCGCGACCAACTATTCGATTGCGGACGTGAAGGTGGACGGGACCTCGATCGGCGCGACCAACACCTACACCTTCTCGAACGTCACCAACCATCACAGCCTCGCGGCCACCTTCGCCTCCAGCGCGCTCACGCTCACCATCGTGGACCTGGCCGGCCCGGCCTCGGGGTCCTCCCAAGACAACGCCGCCGCCGACAGCCAGCAGAACTGCGTGAACACGAACTTGCTCGTCACGGCCGGGACCACGCAGTTCGTGCTGACCGGCTGGTCCCGGACAGGCGCTTCACCGGGGTCCGGCACATCCAACAGCACGGGCCCGTTCACCATGACGACGAACGCCGAGGTAACGTGGTTGTGGTTCACCAATTACTGGTTCAACAGCGGGGCCGGTGCGGGCGGCAGCGTGAACGTGACGGACCGGTGGGCCGCGCTGGGCAGCAACATCACCATTACGGCGACGGCCGACGCGTACTATGACTTCAACACCTGGACCGGCGACGCCCCCGTCGGGGAGGAAACCAATGCCACGATCATGCTCACGATGGACGGCCCCCGGCAGGTGACGGCGACCTTCGCCGCGCGCCTGGCCGTTCACGACGTGCCCCAGTGGTGGCTGGCCTCCCACGGATGGACCAGCGACTTCGACAACGCGGCGCTGGACGACCAGGACGGCGACACCATGTTCACGTGGGAGGAGTACGTGGCGGGAACGATTCCGACCAACAAGCTCTCCCTGTTCCAGGTGGACACCCGCCGCGCCGGCAGTGTCGGCCCGGCGGTCCTGACCTGGCCCAGCGCGAGCGGACGCCTGTATGACGTGGATGCCCGGACCAACGCGTGCCTGGGCGACTGGGCGATTGTCGTGACCAATCTTCAGGCCACGGTTCCGGTCAACACCTATACCGGCAGTATGGACCAGTCCGAGTGCGTCCTCTTCCGCGTAAGGGTCCGCCAGCCTTAAAAAGCGCCCCGTCCATCAAATCGACACGCCGGTCTTTACATAAATTAAACGTTTAGGTACCTTTTAGCCGAACGAGTAATACATCTTTAACGGAGCGGACAATAATGCGATTCTTCATCTGGGGACAGCAGGAAGATCAGTCGGAAGAAAAAGTAACGGGCGTTGTGTTGCTGAAAGAATTATGGGGCATCGGAGACGAAAAATCCTCCTACAAGCCCGTGACCACGCCGATCAGTTCAAACATTTATCATGTACCACTGGCCCTCAATACCATTCCCCGCCGTCGCCATTGCCACCGCTGATCGGGCGGCCGCGCGCCACCCGGCTCGACTCGCCTTCGCGTCTTGAAAACGGATTCCGGCCAGGACCAGAAGGGCCATGCGCGGCTCGCCGCCGCGCGCCTCGTCGCCGCGTGGCTGAAAACCGGCGCCTTTCCCGATCGGCTCCTCGGCCGCCTCGAGACGCAACACTCGTTCGTCATGGAACTGGTCTACGGCGTGATCCGCGGCTGGCGCCGGCTTGACTGGATCCGTTCTCAGCTCGTCCCTCGGAAACCCCGGCCGGACCTGGACGCGTTCGCGCTCCTCGGCCTTCACCAGCTTCTCTTCATGACGCGCATGCAGGAGTACGCCGCCGTCCATGAAACCGTCGAGGCCGCCCGCGTGTCGCAGGGGCCGCGCGCCGCCGGATTGATCAACGCCCTTCTGCGCCGCGTCCAGGCCGGGCGCGCCGATCTGTTGAAGAAACTGGCGCACCAGCCGCCGGGCGTCCGCCTCTCGCATCCCGACCTTCTCCTCGACCGTTGGATCGCCCGGTATGGAGCCGAAGAGGTCGTCCGGCTCTGCGAGTGGAACAACACGCCGCCCACCACGATCCTCCGGGTGAACGGTCTCGTCACCGGAGTTCCGGCGTTCCTGACCGAACTGGATCGTGCCGGCGTCGAGGCGACACCCCATCCGGCGGACCCCGGGCGTTTCATCGAGTTGCCGCACGGGTTCCGCGTGGCCTCGCTCCCGGGCTATGCCGAGGGTTGGTTCGCCGTGCAGGATCCCTCGACGGCGTTGGCCGTGGACCTGCTGCGGCCAGAGCCCGGCGAGCGCATCCTCGATGCCTGCGCCGCACCCGGCGGAAAAACCCTTATGATCGCGGAGCAGATGAAACACCGCGGCCTGCTGGTCGCGATGGATGCCTCGCCCCCGCGGCTGGCCCTGCTGCGCGAGAACCTGGCGCGGTTCGAGGACCGCTTTGTCCGGGTCATCGAAGGACGCGCGGACGAGGCCGCGGCGCTGCGCGGACATCTGCCGCCCGAGACAAGCGGCGGGTTCGACGGGATCCTGCTGGATGCCCCCTGCACGAATACGGGCGTCCTCCGGCGGCGAGCGGATGCCCGCTGGCGGTTTTCCC
This sequence comes from Verrucomicrobiota bacterium, assembly GCA_018823105.1. Lineage (GTDB taxonomy): Bacteria > Verrucomicrobiota > Kiritimatiellia > CAIQIC01 > JAGNIJ01 > JAGNIJ01. The sequence continues at coordinate 6,637 of JAHJJH010000097.1, forward strand.
TGTCGCATCTGCAGACCGCCGTCCGGAAACAGCGGGCGCTGTTGAACGCGCTCGCCGGTTTCGTGGCGCCCGGGGGCCGGTTGGTCTACAGCACGTGCAGCCTCGAACCCGAGGAGAACGAGAACCAGATCCGGGAATGGCTGGCCGGGCATCCGGAATTTGCTTTGGAGGGCGAACGCGCCCTGCGCCCGCCCGACTCCGGGACGGACGGGGCCTACGCCGCGCGGCTGGTCCGCCGCGAGTAGGGCTTCCGGCAAAGAGATTCCATGAACAAAGGATACGTTCACGGGTACGAAGACCGGGAAAACATCCGGTTACAGGACCAAGCCTCCACGCTGGTCGAGTTACTGCACTCCGACACCTTGTATCCGGCCGGAAGCCGCGTTCTGGAAGCCGGCTGCGGCGTTGGCGCCCAGACGGTCACCTTGGCGAGGAACAGTCCGACCGCCTTGATTACTTCTGTGGATATATCCGGAGCCTCGATAGCCGAAGCCAAACGAAAAGTGGCAGCGGAGGGTCTGACCAATGTGCAATTTCAACAGGCGGATATTTTCCATTTGCCCTTTGGACCGGAGTATTTCGACCACGTTTTCGTCTGTTTTGTCCTGGAACATCTCGCGCAACCCGTCGCCGCACTGCAAACACTGAAAGACCATCTGCGGCCGGGCGGGACCCTCACGGTCATCGAAGGGGATCATGGCTCGGCGTATTTTCATCCCGACAGCGAAGCGGCCCGCCGGACGATTGAGTGCCAGGTCGAGCTGCAGCGCCGGGCCGGCGGCAATGCCCTGATCGG
>JAHJJH010000098.1 GCA_018823105.1 Verrucomicrobiota bacterium
CCTGCGTGGCCTCCTCGCTCCGGCCGGCCTCCAGGAGCGCGGCGCCCAGGTTGTAACGCAGGCCCGCATTCAACGGAGCCAGGGCCACGGCGCGGCGGTACGATTCGATCGCTTCGGCTCCACGTCCCGCCTTCTCCAGAAGAACCCCCAGGTCGTTCCAGGCATCCAACATCGCCGGATTGATCTCCGCCGCGCGTCGCAGGTGAGCTTCGGCGTTGGCCGCCTCCCCGCCCGACGCCAGTCGTTTGCCCACGGCCCAATGCCGTTCCGCGTCGAAGGCCAGCCGCTCTTCCGGGTAATGGCGGGGGACGCTGATCAGCGCCGCCACGGCGGCGGCCGCGGCCAACCCCGCGAACCCGCGTCCCCATCGGCGCGATGCCAGGCTTGTCCAACACCAGTGCAAGCCCAGGGCGGCGGCGACCGCCAGCGCGGGGACGAGTGGCAGCCGATACCGGTCGGAGACGAAAACCAGGATGACCGAAATCGAATACAGCCCGAGAAACAAAAGCGCGGGCGCGCCCAGGCGCCGGCCTTGCGTGGCCAGGCCGATCAGGGCCAGCGGGAAAAGGACGCCGAAGGGGAAGCCCAACCCGCCGAACTTCCACATCAGTACACCGAGCCACGGAGAAGCGTCGCGCAGGAGATATAAGTCGTGGTTGCGCGGGATTTCGCGCGAGCAGAAAAAGCGCGCGGTCTTTTGCAGGAGGCCCAGGCCGAAGGCGTCGGGCCGGGCCCGGACATAGTCGGCGACTTTTTGGCGGAAGTAGTCCGACTGATCCCAGGGATCGGACAGGCCGGCGCGCTGCGGCTCGCGGAACAGTTCGGTCCATTCGACCCCGGGCCGGATCGAGACGGTCTCGATCCAATGCGGATTGTTGCCGAGGAAGAGATTCACGCCCGAACTCGACGGCAGCACGGTAAATCGGCCCGTGCGCTCCCGGCAGAGGGCGGCGGCCGGGAGCAGGACCAGCAGCAGGCCCGCGGCCAGTATAGTCGCTGCGTCCAGCCCCGGTTTCCATCCCCGGGCACGGATCGTTTTCCAGGTCAGCCAGAAGGCCGCGCCGCCGACGAAAGGAATGAACGTGGGGCGGGTGAGGATCGCCAGGCCGCCGCAGGCCCCCAGGAGTCCGAGCCTTGCGGGTCGCGTGCCGGGCTCCGCGCCGGTGAACAGCCAGAGAAGCAGGGCGGCCCAGAACACGGCCCAGCCTTCGGACAGCAGGTCGGTTTCCAGGGCGATGACGGGTCCGTAGAAGGCCAGCAGCAGGCCCGCCAGCAGGCCCGTGCGTCGGCGGCCGAGGCGCCGGGCCAACAGATACACCAGCACACAGGACGCCGATCCGAGCAGGGCCTGGGCCAGCCGGGCCGCGAGCAGGGACGGGCCGGCCAGCCGGAAGACCAACGAGAGGTAGAGTGGATAGAAAATCGGCTGCCAGAACAGGGCCTCGGTGACCGGTGCGCCGGCCGCGAGGGCGCGGGCCTGGTCCGCGTACGCCGCCGCGTCCACGATGGGCGTGCTGAACAGGACGTCGGAACGGAGTTGCAGGATGACGAGGAGGCGGGCGAAGAAGGCGAGTGTAAAAAGGACGGCCGCATCGAAGCGGGCGTCCTCCGGCGCCCGCGAATCGCAAGCCGTTGTCGTCGGATTCATGCCGGGGCCGAGTGTACCGCAGTCGGGGCCGCCGCCGGTAGGCTCTTTTTAATGCCGGAATCGCCTTGGACATTATCCCGGGGCTGGTTATAAATGAGTGAAGGGGACTTCACGCCAAGGTGTGGATTGCCGTGGATAATGGGGAAACGCAAACAGGAGGCTGAAGATGACGCGCAGGATGATGAGCGTTCTGACGATCGTAGCTTTGCTGATGACCGCGGGGGCGCAGGTGAGCCGGGCTTTGCATGCGTCGCAGGATCCGCTGCTCGAACCGGCGGCCGGCGGCAAGGTGGCCGCCTTTTCCATTCGCGGCTCGGTGGGCCTGTTGCAGGGGGAGGCGGGAGAGTTCGTGTACGAACCGGCACTGGATAACTACAAGCTTAGCGAGCTGCAGTGGGATCTGTCCGGCCTGGTGATGGGTGGCGCCGTGCTGTCCTCCGCCCATGGGAAAATCGGCTTGAATGCCGGTTTCTGGACCGCCCTGAACAAGGGCGACGGCGAGATGAAGGACTATGACTGGTTGGTGCCGGGCATGGATTGGACGCATTTCTCCAGGAGCGAGACGGACATCGAAACCGGCTACAGCTTCGACATCAACGCCAATTACCTCGTCTGGCAGCGACCCCAGTTCGGCCTTCGCGCCCTCGTCGGCTACAAGCGCGACTTCTGGGAATGGACGGACCGCGGGCAGGAGTTCATCTACACGACTGTAAACTTCCGGGACACCATCGGGAGTTTTGGGGGCCAGAATGTCATCGATTACGAACAGACGTTTGACATCCCCTACCTGGGCGTCAACGCGGACGGCAAGCTCGGTAAGCTGGAATGGAATGCCTACGCCCTCTACAGCCCGATCGTCGGCGCCGAGGACAAGGATTATCACATCCTGCGTGAAATCCATTTCGAGGAAAGCTTCAAAGGCGGCGATTTCTTCGGCGTCGGCTTTGCCGGCACGTACCGGCTCAACAAGCAGTTATTCCTGACGGGTGCTCTGGATTATCAGGACATCCCCGAGTTTCAGGGCGACATGTATATTGTAGAGTCCGGGGAAACCAACGAGGACAGCGCCGGGATTTCCAACAGCCACATGACATTCTCGCTCGCGCTGGGCTGGTTACTCTAGTTCAGTCAATTTGTTGTGGCGTGTTATGTGCCGCATCTTACTCCCTGTGGGCGGGAACGGTAGGGCGGGGCTTCCAGACCCGCCGACAGAGAAACGGCTGCGGCGCGTCACGGATGCCGCGCCCTACCCATGACGGCGCATCGAGTCAGCCGCTGGCTTGTTTGTTGGCTGGTACTCTCCGGCCCGGGCTGCGCCCATCGGGCGGCCCGCGCCCCGGATTTGCTGACCCAGTTCTCGGTCATTGATGCCCTGCTGGCCGGGAACTACGACGGGAGCCTGACCTGCGGCGAGCTGCGACGGCACGGCGACTTCGGCATCGGCACCTTCACTGCGCTCGACGGCGAAATGACCGTTTTGGACGGCGTGGTGTATGCCATCCGCTCGGACGGGCGCGTCGAGCAGGTGCCGGACTCGGAAACCACCCCCTTTGCGACCGTGACCTTCTTTGACCCGGACGTGGCGATCGGGTGGTCGGGAGGCCCTGTTTCCTACGCCGTGTTCCAGGAGCAGCTTCGCCCGCATCTGCCCACGCCCAATCATTTTTATGCGGTGTGGGTGTATGGCCACTTCAACCGGGTAAAAACCCGATCCGTGCCCCGCCAGGCGCCGCCCTATCCGCCCCTGGCGGAAGTCACGAAACGCCAGTCGGTCTTCGAGTTTTCGGATGTGGAGGGCACGCTGGTAGGATTCTGGAGCCCCCCGTTCGTCAAAGGGGTCAACGTTCCCGGCTGGCACTTTCATTTCCTGACCCGCGACCGGACCGGCGGCGGGCATGTGCTGGATTTTGAGTTGCGCGGCGGCGGGATATGGCTGGACGGCAAGTCCCGCGCGACCATTCTGCTGCCGGAGACCGGCGCTTTTCTCGAAACCGACCTGGCGCCGGACCGGGAAGACGAACTGCACCGGGTCGAGACGGATCCCATGGAAAGCGCGCCCGCGCCGGATGCCAAGTAGCGAAACGGGCGCGCGCCTCAGTCCCGCGAGTTCTTGACGCGAACCCCGGCATTATACTAGAAAGAGACTAAGTTCGTGTCGGTCGGGGGCGAAAAGGAGAGGGGATGGCGAATCCGGATCTCAAGATGTTCACGGAGCAGCTCGGCAATGTGACGGTCGTGACCATTGCGGGGCCGGTGGATTCGGCCACCATCGAACAGTTCCGCATCGCCCTCGATCCCCTGGCGGCCAAACCCGGCGCTTATATCCTGCTGGACTGCGAAGGGATGACCTACATCAACAGCCGCGGCCTCGGCCTGCTGGCCAAATACCATCGGACCTGTTTCGGCCATCTCGGATGGTTCGGCCTCTGCAACGTCAACCGGAAGCTGGTCCGGACCATGGACCTGCTCGGCCTCGGGACGCTGCTGAAGTTCTACGAGTCCCGCGACCAGGCGCTTGCCG
>JAHJJH010000099.1 GCA_018823105.1 Verrucomicrobiota bacterium
GCTTGAGCACCACTGGCATCGTCGGTCTTCCTCTCTTCATGTCATGCCTCCTTCCCAAGTTCCCGAAGGATACAAGCAAGGAGACATTATGCAATATTATTTATGGGACAGAATACTAGGAACCACCTGCGTCTAATCCCATTCGGACCGCCATGGAAGGGAATCGAATGCTTGAATCGAACAAAGGGTTCACCAGGGCCAACATTGCCCGGCATTCAGGCCTTTCCTGTGCTCGTGTGTCCCAGGTGCTGAGTCTTCTTGCCCTCCCGCAGAAGGTCATCACCTACGTTGGAAATCTTACCCAGCGGGCCGCGATCTTTGCATCTTTTCCGAACGCAAACTTCACCGATTGCTTCGTCTGCGCGGACAAACCGCCCAGCTTGCCGAGTTTCACCGCATTCATCGGCAGGGCTGCGTTGGTTGCTGACTGGCATGTTGGGCTAACATGCCCGCTAATTGCAGTCCTGCGCGGCGCCATCTTATTCCCCGGTGTTAGCCTTGGCATTGAATTCCAAGTAAAATGCGGTGGATGCCCTGTCAAAGGTCAGCGCGGTGCCGTTGGCGGCTAATAGGACCTTTTCTCCGAGCCGGGGCGTAAGCATTCCGGAGCCGATAGTGGTTGGCCCGCTGCCGCCAAATGGTTTCTCGATGAACCTTCGGCCTATGGTCCCGGACCCATTCGCACTAAAAAGGGAAAGAGAGGCCACGATATCCCCGCCGTCGGTTCGCTGCAGGGCCGCCACAGCCTGGAGTCCGCCTTCCGCGCTGAGCATGTTGGTGGCAACAGTGAATATGTTGGAATATGTCCCGGACCGATAAATGCCCAGGGTTATACTTTCCACGGACGAACAGGCCTTGTCGTTAAAATCTATCTTCCACCAGCTGACATCCAGAATCCTGGCCAAATCCACGGTATTCAACGTTTCGCGATCGCACCGAGGCTTACCGCACCCACAGACCATCAAGACAATGCACAATAGTATCAGGATCTTGCTCATCTTCTTCTCCATTTCATGGGATTCCTATCCCGCTCGCGCATTCAACGTCAAGGGATTCGGTTATTACAACGCGGGCCCAATACCCGCCAGAGGCTTCAATGTATCCAAGATTTTCTTTTCGAGGCCGCTCTGATCCAGCATTGAACTCAACGGTTATGCCCGATTCACCCAACACCGTAGCCCTGAACGCGATCTTTTCGCCAGGAGCAAGAGTCGGCAGGGTTTTTTCAAACCCCTGCCCGCTAACGATAACATTGAGCAAGAGCAGGCCCGAGTCATTTACAACCTCTATCCGGGGCGGCGAGCTATAACGGGAAATCAGGGCGGCGATCCCCGCGCTGATGACGGCGAAAATTGGGAGTCCGATGATCAGCCATTTCGCCAATGTTCTCATGACGGCCCCCGGAAGAAGTTGATTATCCCAATAACCAGGGGAATCATCAGAATCAGCCACCCGCCCAGCGCAACAAGAAATCCCGGCGTAGTGGCGTTGATATGCTGCCCGCGCATTACGCCGGTAAAAGCGCCGAGTTCGTCGCTGAACCAGATGCAGGCAAGCGGCAGGGTCAAAAAAATCACTGTTTTCAGCAACGCTTCGCCCCCACCGCCGATGTATGCGGCGACGAGATAGATGAGTGCAAGTGCCGCTGAAGCAATCCTTCCCGTATTCATGCTGGGGTTCAGCCTAGTCTCCCGGCGGGGCGCGGAAAAGGAAGAATTGCCGCCTGTAGCCGCCCTTAGTTCCTCTACGAACCTTATTTGAACTACATGGGCTTGCTCCTCTGTCCTCCATGGCTGAACAGGTTGCAGAGCTCCGGAAATGGGGCAAGGGACAGGTCGTTACGTCGACGTCTCAGGGTGGGGAGAAGGCTGCACCAGCGCGCTTGACCGGTTCCGTCTCGTCCAGCACCATGTCCGCCATGGTGGAGCATTTTCAGGCTGAACCCCGCGGGCGTGTGTCCGTACCGCCCAAAAAGCGATTTCTTATCAGTAGCGGCGCACTGTCATGCGTGGCTGTTTTGCTGGCTGCTTGTTTTGCCCAGCTATGGATTTGTCCGGCGCGGGCCGGTTCAGTTCAGATTTCAGACATACGCCTGACGAATGGACCGGTCGCCTTGTCCTTCCGCTCCTATCGGACCAACACGACCGAGTGGCAGGTGTTCTCCGCCGATGGCGCTTTGAGCGCGCCGGCTTGGAGTGTTGTTTCTTCGAACATTTCATTGCCAACGAATTCCCTTGTGGACTGGCAGGATGCGCGCCCTGTCCCCACCGATGCCACGCCGCGCTATTACGCGCTGGGCAGCGCGTTTGACGACGATAACGACGGACTGTATTCAGGAACGGAACACTTTATCCACCGTACCGATTGGCAGAAGCGCGATTCGGACGGAGACGGCTACGACGATGGCGAGGAAATTCAGAATGGAGTTGACCCAAATAACCCGGCTTCACCCTACAAATCCAAAAGCATGCGGGTGGATTTCGGTTTATATTACCCCGCCAGTCAGTACGGCGGCAGCACCGAAGGGGTCGTGGGATTGATCGTGAGCAACGCGGTGTCCTGGGGCGTGGACACCCTTTACGCCAAGGCGTTCAGTTACGAATACGGCACGTTCTGGAAAGACCCCACCAACACGTTTCTTTTTCACGAGGGAGGGCATGGGGCGAACGACATTCTTCGCCTTTTCATCCAGCAAGCGCACCAGAACGGCATCAAAGTCGTCGCTTGGGTGCAACCGGCCCTGGCATCCGTCGGCGCGTGGCAGTCCAACGCCACCTGGCGCATGAAGTCGAGCGATGGCAATGATTTCGACCCCGGTCGGCGGCTGCTTTCCCCGTTCAACACCAATGCCGTGCGCTGGGTGGTCAACACGATGAACGAAATTCTCGATCTAGGCGTGGATGGACTTGAGGTGGCCGAAACCGATTACGGGGCCTGGGGCACCAATGCGACGTATGACGCCGCCGCCAATGCGGCATTTTTCCAGAAATACCCGGGCGGTGCTTTGGGCGACACGAATTGGAGACAGCTTCGCATCGAAACCCTGACCGAAAACGTTTATGGACAAATCGGCGGCTACACACGGGCGAAAGGGAAGGAATTCCACGTCACCTATACCTGGACAGCGGCCAGTAACGGCAGCCTGTTCGCCGCTCAAGACATTGCCGACAACACGGGATTCAGCTTCGACGGCGTGATGAGCCTGACCAATTCCTCCCGACCGCATTTCGTGCAGGCCGAACTCATCTGGCAACAATGGGCTGACACCTACGATAACCCCGCGACTTTCAGCCCCGCGTGGACATTCACAGCCGCCACGAATTTCGTCGCGCGCGTCAACCGCCGCGCGGCCCCCGTCGTCCATGTCGAGGCCTCCACATTCGGAAGCGTGACGCCGACGGCGTTGCAGTTTGAGCAAAGCCTCCGCGGCGCGCTCACGAATATCTTGTGTGGCGCCGACTTCTACGATCACCGGCAGGTTTTGGACAACGGGTATGGCAGTGCGGTCAGCAATGCCTACCGAGGTCCCTGAGCGGGATGTTTGGAGCGCCCTTAAAAGCCGGGGCTTTACACCGGGGAACCAGCTGGATCTTCGCCGCAGGGGTCATGACATCCCCGCCGATTCCCAGGATCATAGGCTGTCGACAGGTTGGATTGGTCGGGTTGACTTCCCGGAGGAGGGGCAGATATAGTGCCCGCCACACAAATATGAAAAGGAGTGCTCCCATGGGTAAGGAACAGCGAATCGCTATTCTCGGAACGGGTTACGTGGGTCTGGTCGCGGCCGCGGTCTTCGCGGACAGGGGTTTCCAGGTCCTCACCTCCAGCCAGGACAAGGAAAAGGTAGAGACCATCAATGCCGGGAAGGCGCCGTTCTTCGAAAACGGGCTCGAGCCCGTCATCGCGCGGGCCGTGAAGAAGGGCACGCTTCGGGCCGTGCACGGCCGGGAAGAGGCCGTGCGGGAATCGGACATCTGCTTCATAGCCGTGGGAACGCCGAGCCTCATGAGCGGGGAGGCGGACCTGAGTATTGTGAGGGAGACCGCGGTGGCCATCGGGAAGGCCCTGAAGGAGAGGAAGGCGTATTCGCTCATCGTGGCCCGTAGCACCATCGTCCCGGGCACTACCCGGAACATCATCATCCCGCTTTTGGAACAGCACTCCGGCAAGAAGGCCGGGAAGGATTTCGGGGTATGTATGAGCCCGGAGTTCCTGCGCCAGGGCGCGGCCCTGAAGGACACCTCGGAGCCGGACAGCGTCGTAGTCGGCGAGTTCGACAAGCGTTCCGGGGACTTCCTCGAGAAATTCGCCAACGAGCTCTACAAGGGACAGAAAGTGCCGGTCCTGCGCATGAACCTCGAGAGCGCGGAGTTGGTGAAGTACGGCCGGAACACCTTCTTGGCCATGAACATATCGTACATCAACGAGATGGCGCGCATCGCCGAGACCATCCCCGGCATCGACATCACGGAGGTGGTGAAGGGCGTGGGCGCCGACTGGCGCATCAACCCGGTCTTCCTCAACGCCGGCGCCGGTTACGGCGGGTCGTGCTTCCCCAAGGACGTGAAGGCCCTCATCTCCTTTGCGCAGTTGCGGCAGGTAGAACCCGCCCTGCTCGAGACGGTCGAGGAGGTGAACATCCAGCAGGCCTCGCACGTCGTGAGCCTCCTCCGGAAGGAACTGGGCGACCTGAAGGACAAGAAGATCGCCCTGCTCGGGCTCGCGTTCAAGCCCGGGACAGACGACATGCGCGAGTCGCCAGCCATCAAGGTGGCCAACCACCTTTTCGCGGAGAACGCGAAGATCGTCGCCTACGACCCCGTCGCCATCCCGAACGCGCAGAAGAAGTTCATCAGGAACACCATCAAGATAGGCTATGCGGCGAGTGTGGAGGAGTGCGTGAAGGGGGCCGACGCCTGCGTGATCCTGACCGAGTGGGACGAATTCAAGAAGCTGACGGCCGATTTCTTCAACAAGAACATGAAGAAATCCGTGATCATCGACGGTCGGCGCATCTATGATTCATCTTTCCGTGCGAAGGTCGCGGCTTACCGTGGCATAGGCCTGGGCCCGGCCATGGCGTAATCTCATCAAGAACGTCCGGGGGTCTTTTGTAGGCACAGGTCAGACGCAATGCCGGGAACGACAGCGGGAAAGGTGCTTCAGTTCATCGGTCCTGCCTGGGGCCAGAGCGAGTTTCTTGGCGTGGGACCAGCGCTTCACCTGCGCTTCGCGGCACGCAGCAGTCACGCGATCGACAGGCTCCTCCGCATGGATGATCTCGCCCGCGCCGAAGAGGCCTGTCGTGCGACAGCCTTTCCCTCGGCGATGTTCCTCGTGTCGTCGTGGCGGCCAATTGCTGTGGCCGACGTAGAGGCGCCCGTCACGCATCCGCATGATGTAGACGTAGAAAGGCATAGCGCCAAAGTAGAACCAGAGAGCAGGATCGGTCGAGAGCCCTTCGAGTTGGCGCGTTCTTTGGGGGATGGCTTACCACGAGCGAGGCGTGCGGGATCTCAACCCTCGAAGGGCGTTCTCTGACGGCTTGCCACGAGCGAGGAGTGCGAAGCGGTTTGTGAACGGTCATAGCCCTTCGACTCCCCCTCGCAGACTCGGGGTCGCTCAGGGCACTCGACTCGTCGTGCTTCGCACTCCGAGTCGAGTGGCTCCGGCGACAGGGCTCGAACCTGTAACCTAGTGATTAACAGTCACCCGCTCTACCATTGAGCTACGCCGGAATCGAATGCAGCACACACTAGGCAAAGATTCGGAGAAGTCAAGTACGCAGCGCCCGTTTACTCC
>JAHJJH010000100.1 GCA_018823105.1 Verrucomicrobiota bacterium
GGCGGCCTTGGCCTATCCCCTGGCCACGATGACGATCGAAGCGAATCGTTCGGCCTGGGCGTTCAGGCCAGGCGCGGTGTTCAAGCTCATCTGGGACCCTCTGGGCATCACTGGCATGGTCTGCCGGGTCGTTCGTGTCGGAACCGGTCGCCTGGACTCGGGAAAGATCGAGATCGAGGCCATGGAGGACATCTTCGCTGTGGAGTGGACAGGGTACACAGCCCCGCCCGCATCTGGGTGGGAAGACCCCTCGGGCGATGTCCCTGCCCTCACCGATCAGGTGGCCATCGCCGCCCCCTACGAGGCGACCAAGGACTACAGCACCTCGGGGCCTGATGTGCAGCTCGCTATCGCTCTGGCGGTACGCGGGGCAACTGGGATCTCCCTGGGGTACAAGGCTTACGTGTCCGATGGCGCTGGTGGCTGGGCGCCGCCCGTGGACATTCCCTTCTTCACCCCATCGGGCGCTCTCAATGCAGCGATCGACGAGCTCACCAGCGAAATCGTCGTCGCCTCGGGCCTGGACACCGACCTGGTCGAGTCGGTCAGCGCCCCGGACTTCTCGCTCGGCGTTAACGTCGCCTGGATCTCCGATGGCACGGTGGAGGAGTTCATCGCTTTCCAGAACGTGGTCGAGGGAGAGGGGAATATCTCCCTTCAGGTAATCGCCCGGGGTTGCCTGGACACCGCGCCAACGGCGTTCCCGGCCGGCACGCGCGTTTGGTTCATCTCCTACGGCAGCCAGATCGTGAACATCCGCGGACCCGTGCCGCCTACCGTGACGGTTTTCAACGATCTCCGTTATCAGCCCTACAACAACCAGAGCGAGTATCCATTCGCCTCGTGTTTGAACTCTCAGGTGGCAGCGACAACCCCGGCGCGGTCGGAGAATGTCTATTGCCCAACCGATGTCCAGTTCAACGGGGAGAGCTATCCGGGTTCGATCACTGGCGAACTCACTGTGTCGTGGTCGCACCGAAACCGGCTTGGAACGTGGAGCTATGTGGACTCAGGCAGGACTGCTTCACCCGAGCCGGGCACCGAGTACGACATCCTGGTCTACGGAGAACTCGATACGTTGGTCCACACCGAGTCCGGGGTGACTGGCACGTCATGGGCTTACCTCGAGGCGGATGAGATCGCGGAATCGGGACTCGTCCGGCTCAACTCACACCTGCGGGTGGTTATCCGGACGTTTGGGGCAGGGCGGGCCTACATTGCTATTCGAGAAATCGCCTGGACGTTCGGTCGCGATTAAGGTGCATAGGTACATTTTCAATCTGGCCAGGTAACAAATCGCCATTTCAACTACAAACTGGTCTTGGTCTACAACACCAACATTCGCGATTTCGTAGTACGCAAAGACGCGCGACCAGAGCACGCCGGAATGGTCAACACGCCGAACCGATAAAGGACTTCACCCTCGTACCGGTCGCCAAGAGGAACGGAGCCGACAATTTTCAAAACGATACGATCCTTTTTGCGTGAACTCGACAAAGAGAATTCGATGCACTTGTCCCGGCTGATGGTGACCATAGCTATGTCGCAAAAGACACCCGTGCCGCCACCGCAGCGCCACGTTTGAACGAGATGAACCCCGCTAAATGAATGCCCAATATATCTATATGCAACCCAGCCTTCTTCGCATGTGTTTCGAACAATGGGGTATGTTGACGTCTCTTCGACTGAAACCTTGCCAAAATATCGATTGCTCGTATTCGATGCTGTAAGGTTTACCGCGACAACCTGATCGCCCGAGTCGCTAAGCCAGCCCAACACGTCGTCTAGAATCCTCGGGTTTACATACTCGGTCTCCGTGAAAGAGTACTTACAAGTGCTAAGATCCCTGGTCAGAGAAGGCCGCGCAGCGAGCGACAACACGCGTCTCCCAATAACCCCGTGAATGTCGTCGCGAAACATCGAGGCGAACGCGACAAGTACAGCAACAAGCGCCTCGAATCCCGGCGAGTAGACGAGCCAAGAAACAGTCGCTATAAAGGCCACGAAACTGAGCGCTCGATACAATTTAACCCTCTGCCGGCTAACTAACTTACACGGGACTCGACAGTGATTACAAGACCGCGCTCGCTGCAACGGCCTGAGTTATCGCCCACCGCTACCGAAACACCTTATCCGCCGCGTCAGCCGGTTCGGTCGGGTCATATGCGTTCGGTAGCTCCTGTATTTTCTTTGATCCTTTTCTGAGCTTTTTGTCCATCGTGACGATGTGGAGCCTCGCCTTTGGTATGTCATAAAAGTCAACGAGGTACTTTGCACCCGACACCAAGATCAAATCCGGCACCGAAACGGTTCCGAGATTATGCTTGTGGAAGAGTTCATAAAACCTATCCACCGACAGGATAATATCGCGAGTGCTCGCAATGTCATGGACGCGAATCGATCGATTCGCAGCTCGGAGTGTACTCGTTGGCGTCACCAAGAATTTTCGCAGTTTCTTGCGGGCATTGCCAAGAGCACTCGCAGATCCAAACCAACCCTCATCATAGTACTTCTTGGCCAAGACCTTAAACGTCTCTGCGATACAAATGTCAGGAACATACACGCGGGCGTTTCCTGCCTTCAGCTGGGCTTCAATCTCTTGCCACCACACCATACAAAGGTCAATCTGGTCACGGCTTGGCCCAACTGGCGCTATCGCGCTCGGAATCGCCCAGTTCGCTAAAAAACATGCATCCACGAGGAAATAGTTTCGGCCATCAGTCGGCTTCCGATCGATCTTTCTGATTCTGGCCACGGCTCCCCCTGCCCTAGTCCAGCCCACAACTACGCGGTCGGCGGTTCTCGCTGATCGGACAACGCAACATCAACTGCAGTACCGAGTCTTTGCGCTGAACTTACGAACTTCCCAAGGGCCATTGCGACCGCTGTATCCGTTTTCTTTCAACCACTCCAATTCGGTCTCCAGATCTGTTTCGCGCACATCGACCCACCATGCTTTAGGATCACCATTTTCCCCAGGATTCCACCGGTAGCCGCGGCCCTTGAGAATGTCTTTGACATCAAAAGGTGCTTGAACAGCCCAAATTCTACACGTTGCCTGCCGTGCAGAATCTAGAAGAATCGTCATGGGGACTGTGCCGTCGGCAAATGGTGAGGCCAAGATGTGCAAGAGCGCCATGCAGTCGTTACTGGCCCGGTGGGCATCGACAAATGCTCCTGACTTGCTTGGCAATAGACATTCCAACTTCGCACACTTGAATCCAAAATCTGACCACGGAACCTCAATCCAAGAACAAGCCCACGGCTTGCCTTTTGAGAATTCAAAGCGGCGGTCTACGAATGGCCTATCGAATCCAGCATTGTGTGCGATGACTAACGCGGACTCGTCAAATAGAACCTGTACCGCGCGATCTTCAATCCTCTTTCCCTTCACCATTTCGGTAGTGATGCCAGTAAGTTCGACTATTTTATCTGGAAGGTCCCGTCCCGGGTCTTCCAAGAAGGAGACCGGAGGATAGACTCGCCCGACCTCTCCAGTTTCCGCACCGTACTCAAATGGAATGATGCCGAGTTCGATGATCCTGTCTTCCTCGAAACTGAGCCCAGTAGTTTCAATGTCTAGAATCAGTCCCTTTCGCGCTTCTTGTTCACCCAGGTCACAATAGATCGAGCTAGGTTCAATTCTCCGGAGAACCCGATAGTCGCCGCTTGCTGCGAGCGCGGCGGCCGCTGCTTCAAGATCGTATGTCGGTAGTATCTCTTTATTCATCAAGTACTCCAGTCGGCAAATATCGAATGCGGATTCCTCCGGCCTGCTTTTTAGACAAGACCCTGTGGACTCTGGTCGCGGGGTATCACTGGCGGTGATAAGCCGATCTTGTTCGTGTGGTAACTGCCGTAATAGGGGCGAGCGCCGAAGCCAGACCTCAGACACAAGCCCAAAGCGAACAACGGCATTCAGTTTAGCAGGGAGCGCTGTTGCAAACAACAGCCAAGGCTGGCGGTCAATCGGTGCCGTCCCCTGGCCATGCTGTTCCCCTCCATTTGACTTCGGGTTCGCGTATTTGCCATCCGACACATCGATCCCTCACGGGGTAGGTAACCAGCAGAAGCATTCTCTGTCCGTTAAAGGCGGACCTGCGACCCACCCCGGGAGTGACCATGTTCCGCAACGAAGCGCTTGAACGAGGCAGGTTCAAGCGCGTCCCCGATCGCTGGCAGACCGATTTCGGCCGCTGGGTGGCCGATTTCGGCGTGCCCCGCATCGTCGCCGGCCTGGCCAGCGACCCCGACCTCCGCGTCACCAACCAGGCCGTCTACGAGTGGCTCCAGGGCCACGCCCCCCACCCTGCCCGCGCCATGGCCCTCGTCGAGATGTCCCAGGGACGCCTCACCCTCGAAACCATCTACCAGCACAGCCGGCAGATCAAGCAGTCCGAGGGTAACTCCGGAGGCCCGCAATGAGGATCGACCTGCAGATCGACTCCGCCCCCCTGGTCCTGCGCCTGCA
>JAHJJH010000101.1 GCA_018823105.1 Verrucomicrobiota bacterium
CACCCGCGACCGCTTCTCGCTCGAAGCCATGGCGCCCGAACGGGCGGATTCGCCGTGCTGTATGGAAATGACCACGCCGCCCAGGAGGGGTTGACGCAGGAAGGTCACCGTATGGCGGACTCCCGTTTCCACAGCCGCCTTGGTTTCGTCGAACGCGCGGCGGGCCCATTCCATGCCGAACGGCTTGCCAATCACCGCCTTCCAAGCCTCCGCCTCCTCCGGACCGAGACCTTTCACATCCCGGATGATGAGCGATGCGGGCCTCAGTTTCCCGTTGAGCTCATCGTTCTCCTCGGCCATTTCCGCCACCACCAGCCGTTCGTCGAGATTCAACTCGGCCATCTTCCCCGGGACGGCGTCCGGAGCGGCCTCCGCGAGGATCGCGGCGATCTCCTTCCTGCGCTCTGCCGTCACGTTCTCCGCGGACGGGAGCGCGGGCAACTCCGCCTCGCCTTTCCCATCCAGCCTGGCCTCGGCGCGCCGGCGCATCAGATCGCCCGCCAGGGCGCCGAGTTCTTGAAACGAGCTGCCCCTGGAAAACATATCCTGCTGGCCATACAGAGCCTCGATGACATAGGTCGCACTATCGCCCAGGGTGGAACCGACGCCCCCGATCCCGTCAACGGACACCCGGCTGTCGGCCAGGATGACGCGCCACAGGTCGGCGTGCTGGGCGATATCCAGTTTGACCTCTTCCATCGGCTCCTCGTCCGACCCGCGCATCCTGCGCATGAAGGATGGGCGGCTCATCAGCATTGTCATTCCGAGCAGTTCGGTCGCGACCCGGGCATCCTGCGCCTTGGACACCGTCTTGAGCAGGACCCCAAGAGCTTCGCCCGGCTTCTCCTTCGAGAGGCGTTGCCACAGCACGCTCGAAAGCTCCGCCGTGTTCTTCCGGCCGCTCGCCACCTGGTCCAGGAACTCCTCCAGCGACTCCTCCGAAACCAGTTGTTTGAGGTTCTCCAGGAAACGCTCAAGGTATTTGCCCATTTCTTCATCGGAAAACATGTTCCGGTCGCTGCCCTCCTGGCCGCGGACCCGCGCCTCATATTGCGCCACAAAAGCCTTCGCGTCGGCGCCCCGCTTGGTGACGTACAGGGTAACCAGGTTCATGCCCGACATCCTATTCCCCCCGACCGCGGTCTCCAGCAGGTGCTTCTCGATCGACTGCCAATCCTCCCCGGTTCCCTGGGCCAATAGATATTGCATGGCGGCGTTCTTCTGGTCGTCGTTGCCTTCGGTCAGGTAGAAGCGCGCCAGTTCGACGGGGGATTGGCCTTTATGCTCGCCATACCAGGCCTTCACGTCCTCGTAGAGTTCCTCCCGGTCGACCGCCTGCGAGCGGGAACGCCTATCCTCGCCCGTGATGATCAGGGGTTGAAGCAGCCGGACGGCCAGGTCGCTGCGCGCGGCAGGGCGCCGCATGGTTTCATACTGTCGCTCCACCTGCGCGTCCGAAATTTCGGAGACCGGCGTGGATCCGAATGAAATATGCGTTGTCCCCCCGCCCGCGCTCCGCGTGTCTATCCACAAGAGATAGTCGTCCTTCAGCAGGGCCAGCAACAGGGGCACCGCCTGGATACCTCGCGCGCGGATTCGTGCCAACGGATGGGATGTCCCGTCGTCGCCGGTTTCGGGACTGGCGGGCGGCAGCACCAATAGCTCGCGGGACCCGCCCTGGAAACGACCGGTATCCTTGAAAGGGCCGGCCTTCGCCAGGTCATCGGCTAGCCGGCGGTCCTCTTCCGAGAGCCCCTCGCCCGCCAGGGGCGGCGGTTCGGCCCGTTCGATACGCCCCTGAACCCGATCGCTCAGGAGTTTGACAGCCCGACCATACTCCCAGCCCGCGGGATAGCGTGAGAGCAGAATTTTCAGATCGTTCTGGTAAGCCGCCCAGTCGCCGCCGGCAAAAAAGCGATCACAGGCCTCCTCGTACTGGGCGCTGGCGAGCACGCTCAACGCCTGCACCAGGACCCGCCGGTAATCGCCCGCATGCTGAAACAACAGGTCGCAGATCCGATTGGCCTCGCCGGTGTATCCCCGGGCGTGAAAATGGATGGCGGTCAGAAACAGATGGCCGTAGCCGCTCTGTTGGAAGGTCCCGTCGTGCTTCTCCCTCTTCTGCACCTTCTCTTCGAGAAACTTGACCGTCCTCGCCACGTCCCTGGCCAAATCCGCCTCCTGCCACTGGCCGACGGCCACGCCCCCCTCGCCGAGCATCATGCTCGTCATATCCCGGCCCTGCGATTTCTTTCCGCCGCCTCCCCGGGCTTTTTGCCGACTTAATTTCTGATAGTCCTGAACCTCGCCAACCCGGCACGAGCTCATGACAAAACGTCCTCGGCCATTCGTCGCCTCCCCCATCAGCCAGGCATTGCCGTCGAGGCGCAATTCGTGCATCCGTATGGCATCGAGGGATAAAGTCGGACTGAACATGGTCAATTTGACATACTTCGCCTCTCGCACGTTCGGCAGGCCCATCTGGTAATACTTCTCGAATCCTGTGCTGTAGTCACTGGAGGCCGCCGTCTCCTTGGCCGGCGGGTTGGACACGCTCCCCGTCGTTTCATCCTGCGCCCGCGCCGCGCCGAGCAGCAGGGGGGCCATGAGGAGAAGAAGATACATAGGCCCTGCGCGCATATGGCCATCCTTCCTGTTTGAACTCATTTCACTGTCATCCCATGAGCGTTGATTTTGCAACCAGAAACCGCTGATTTACGAACAAAATGCGGCGTGTTGGGTTAGGTTGATTTACGGTTTTCATTGAGGTGCTTGTCATGGCGGTC
>JAHJJH010000102.1 GCA_018823105.1 Verrucomicrobiota bacterium
CCTTCGCAGCGTGGTGCCGTCCGGCAGCGGGTCTTACCCAGGCGAACGATCAGCGCGTGGAACTCGTTGAACAGCCGGACGTTTTCCGGAAGCGCGCGCGTGAATACGCGCGCGGTCTCATCGTATGTCGCGCGCGGAGGGAGCCACCCGTGTCGCGTCATAAATCGCCGGGTGTAGGCATCCACGACGAAGACCGGCTGGCCGGCGGCGTACAGAAGGATGCTGTCCGCCGTCTCCGGGCCGACGCCGTGAACATCCAGCAGCACCGCGCGCAAGGTCCGCGTATCCAGGCGGAACAGCCGGGGCAGGTCTCCGTAGCGGGAAACAATCATCGTGGTCAGGGCGCGGAGGCGCCGGGCCTTGACGCGGAAATAACCGGCCGGGCGGATCCAGTGCGCCAGGCGTCCCCGGGGCGCCTCGTGCAGGCGGTTCAGCGACAGCGCGCGTGCCCGCCGCAGCCGCGCGATGGCTTTCTCGACGTTGCCCCAGGCCGTGTTCTGGGTCAGCACCGCGCCGACGACGACCTCCAGCCGGGTGCGCCCCGGCCACCAATGCTGTGGGCCCCACGCCCGGTAGAGTGCGCGATAGACCTCGCGCAGCGGTGGCGCGGCCGGGGTCTGCCGAGGGGTCTTCTTTTGCGGCCTTTTCATGCTTTCATTGCCGATAGTAACGCACTGTGCCCGCCCCGGCTACTGTAACTCATGGCCGACGAGGCCGCCGGCCCTCCACAAGACATGGGTTTCCGATGTCATGGAGGGTCCGCGGCCCTGCGGACCGTAGGGAAGGAGGGGCGGAGGCGGAGACGATTGCATTCGCGCGGGCCGGACGGTACAGTACGCGGGAACCCGGAGAGAGATGATGCGCATCCAATTCCTCGGCGGCGTGGACATGGTGACGGGCTCGCAGCACTTGGTGGAGTCCAGTGGAGTCCGCGTCCTGCGCGATTGCGGCCTGTTCCAGGGGCGCCGCAAGGAGTCCCGGGAAATCAACAGCCACCTGCCTTTTGATCCGAAGACCCTCGACGCCGTCGTGTTGTCCCACGCGCACATTGATCACTGCGGAAATTTGCCGTCGCTGGCCCGCGAGGGTTTTCACGGGCCGATCCATGCCACCACGGCAACGGCCGCCCTGTGCGGCGTGATGCTGCGCGATTCCGCGCATATCCAGGAGCAGGACGCCGCCTACCTGAACCAGAAGACCAGTCGCCAGGGGGAGGAGCCGATTATTCCCCTCTACACGCTTCGCGATGCGGAGGCCGCGCTGGGCCTCTTCCGGGGTTATCGCTACGGGGAGCCGGTGGATCTCGCCCCCGGCCTGCAGGCCACGTTCCGCGACGCGGGACATATCCTCGGAGCCGCCCAAACGGTCTTCACCGAGCGGCGTAACGGGACCGCCCGGAGCGTCGGCTTTGCCGTGGATCTCGGCCGGGCGGACCTGCCGCTGATCCGCGATCCGGAATTGATGGAAGGTCTCGATGCGTTGGTCCTCGAGAGCACCTATGGCGATCGGTTGCATGGCGAGGCCGGCGAGGCCGAAGAGCAGTTGCGCGAAGTGGTCCAACGGACCCTGTCGCGCGGCGGCAAGGTGCTCATCCCCTCGTTCGCGCTGGAAAGAGCCCAGGAGGTGATCTACCACCTGGCTTCCCTGGTCAACACGGGCAAGCTGCCCTCCCTCCAGTTGTACGTGGACAGTCCCATGGCGACGGCGATCACCGGCCTTTTTGAGAAGTATGCCGAGTACTTGGATGATGAATACCGGAGCCTGAATCATCGCTTTGGCTCCGTGATGTACCCGGACTGGGTACGCTATGTGGCCAGCGTCGAGGAATCGAAGGCGGTGACAGCCTCGTCCGATCCCTGCATCATCGTGGCCGCTTCCGGCATGTGCGAGCATGGGCGCATTCTGCACCATCTCAAGCATGGCATTGAGAATCCGAAAAACGCTGTCGTCATCGTCGGGTTCCAGGCGCAGCACACGCTCGGCCGGCGCCTGCTGAACGGGGAAAAAAAGGTCCGCATCTTTGGCGACTGGTTCGAGCCCAAGGCCGAGGTGGTGGATCTGGACGCCTTCAGCGCGCATGCGGACCGGAACGATCTGCTGGAGTACGTGGCCCGCGCCCGCCCGAAACGCGTTTTTCTGGTCCACGGCGAGCCGGATCAGCGCGAGGCCCTGGCCACCGCGCTGAAAGAAAAAAATGGAGTGCCTGTCGAATTGCCGAAACCGGGTGATATCGTGGAAATCTGACGGCCGTTTTCACTGAACACTGAACACTGAACACTGAACACCGCCTCTCCCCTCATGGCCCCGACTCCCGACACTGCCGCTCTCAAGCCCGCAGCCCTGGTGGCCGTGGTCGGGCGCGCGAATGTCGGCAAGTCCACGCTGGTCAACGCCCTGGTAGGCGAGAAGGTCAGCATCGTCAGCCCGGTGGCGCAAACCACGCGGGCGCGGGTGCGCGCCATCCTCACCGAACCGCGGGGGCAACTGGTTTTTCTCGACACCCCCGGGGTCCACAAGGCCGCGTATGACCTGGGGCGGGTGATGAACCGCACGGCGCGCGCTTCGGTGGAGGGCGTGGATATCGTCCTGCTGGTGCTGGACGCCTCCCGGCCGCCGCGCGAAGAGGATGTGGGCTGGATCACCCGGCTGGGCAAGATGCCGGGCTTGTGCCTCGTGGTGCTCAACAAGTCCGATCGCGGCACGGATCATGCGGAGGCCTATCGCCGCGCCTGGAACGAAGCGACTGGTGAAAAGGCGGAGGGGATCAAGCCTGCCTGGTTGTCCGTGTCCGGCCTGACGGGGCAGGGGGTGCCGGAGTTGCTCGAGGTCCTGTTCGCGGCGGCCCCGCCCGGCCCGCCGCTTTTCCCCGACGATATCGTGACCGACTACCCGCGCAAGATGATCATCGCCGACGTGATCCGGGAGAAGTACTTTCTCGTGCTGAAGGATGAACTGCCGCACGCCCTGGCGGTCGAGATCGAGACCCTGGACGAAAGCCCGGCCGGCTGGATCGTCGAGGGCACCCTCTACGTGCAGAAGGCTTCCCAGAAGGGCATCGTCCTGGGCACCCGCGGCCGGCTGCTCAAGCGGGTGAAAGAGGCCGCCGAGAAGGAACTGGCCGAGGTCTATGAGCACCCGGTGACCCTGCACTTATGGGTCAAGGTGGACAAGAACTGGAGTCGAAATTACTGGCGACTCAAACGATTGGGATATGTGGAGTAGCCGCGGGCGTGAGAGAGCGGAGGATGGCCCCGCGACGCTAGCTTGACTCCATCCGGGGGCGCGGTATCGTGACCTCGATCGGTCGCGGGGGAGCTTGCACGGCAGGCTGAGATTCCTCCATGAAGGAGAACCCCTGGAACCTGTTCGGGTAATACCGGCGAAGGGAAGCGGCGCGAACGGGGTCTCCCGTCGAGACCCGATGCATTCCCGCCCCCGGGTCAGGAATCCTCCGCGAACGGCAGAAGGAGATCCGTCATGGTCCAACTTGGAAAAATAACCGACGATTTCTTCCAGAAAATCATCAAGCCCCGGCTGGGCGCGAAACGCCCCGAGGTGGCGGTCGGTCCGGAGCAGGGGGTGGACGTCGGCATCCTGGAGATCGGCGAATACGCCCTGGCGATGACGGCCGACCCGGTGTTCATCGTGCCCGAGTACGGCTTCGAGCGCTCGGCCTGGTTCGCCCTGCACATCCTGGCCAGCGACGCCGTGACCTCCGGCCTGCCGCCGGCCTTCCTTTCGATCGATCTGAACCTGCCCCCTGAACTGGCCGACGCGGACCTGGCCCGGATGTGGGAGGTTATCCACGTCGAGTGCGAGAAGATGGGCGCGGCGATCGTCACCGGTCACACGGGCCGGTACGAAAACTGTCATTACCCGATGGTCGGCGGGGCGACGTTCATGGCGCTCGGCCCGCGCGACGCCTACTGCTCTCCGAAATTCTGCCGGCCGGGCGATCAGATCCTCATCACCAAGGGCCCGGCGGTGGAGGCCACGGGCATTTTCGCCGCGATGTTCCCCGACCGGATCGAACGGGAATTCGGAACGGCCTTCCGGAAAAAGGCGGAGGACGTGTTTTACCGCATGTCGGTCGTCGAGGAAGCGCGCCTCGCGGCGGCCGTCGGCACACGGGACCGGGGCGTGGCCGCGATGCACGACGCCACCGAGTACGGCATTACCGGCGGACTTCTGGAGTTTGCGAAGGCCGCCGGGCTCGGGCTGGTAGCCCACTACGACGAGATCGTCATGACGCCGACCGTCCCGGAGATCTGCCGGCTGTTCGGCATCGAGCCCTTCAGCAGCATCAGCGAGGGCACGCTCATCGCCGCTGTCCGGCCGCACGCCGCCGGCGAAGTGCTGCGGCGGATTAGGGATCGGGGCATTCTCGCTTCCATCTGCGGCGAGATGACGGACGCCTCGGAGGGCATCCATGCAGTCGTCGGCGGGAAGAAAAAGCCGATCGAACATCCGGGCGCGGATCCGTTCTGGGAGGCGTTTTTCCGGGCGCTGAAAGGCTGACGGCCCATGCGGAGAATGCTCCAGCCGGCGATGCAGGGCCTGGTGCTGGCCCTCGTGGCCCTCCTTCCGTACGTGCGCGGCTTGGCCCATGAGTTCGTCTACGACGACCTGGGCTCCATCGCGGAGAACCCTTTCCTTGAAGAGCCTGACGCCCTCCGCCAGGTAGTGACGGGCCGGACGCTGACGGACGCGACAGTGCCCGACGGTCGCAGGCCGGTCGTGATTCTGACCTACCTGCTCGACCGGGCGGTGTGGGGCCGGCGTCCCTTCGGGTATCACCTGACCGGATTGTTGCTGCACGCCGCGTGTGTCCTGCTGTTCTTCGGATGGCTGCGCCGCCTGGTCCCCGACCGATATCAATCCTTCCTTCCGTTTGGCGCGGCACTGCTGTTTGCCCTCCACCCGGTCAATATCGAGGCCGTGCAGTCGCCGGCGTTCCGGGAGGATCTGCTGCTTTGCCTGTTCAGCCTGGCGTTCCTGTGGATGGCCCTGCGCCCGGGATGGGGGGCGTGGCCGGCATTGCCGTTGCTCGGCCTGGCCCTCGGCTCGAAAGAATCCGCGGTCGCGGCGGTGCCGCTGTTGTGGTGGACGTGGGCCTGCTTCCCCGCCGTGCGGCCCCCGCGGGGTCAGCGCCTGGCCCTGACCGTGGGTGCATTCATCCTGGTGGTGCCCGTCTTTGCGATCTGGGTAAAGAGCGGGTCGCTCCAGGCCGTCCTGGGCGCGCCGGGCGGGATCGGCCTGCCTTTCCCGCAAAATCTGTGGACGGCGCCGGTGCTCTGGCTCAAGGCGCTGCGGCTCCTCGCGGTGCCCTGGCCGCTCATAGCCGATCATATCGTGAATCCGGTGGCCGGCTGGACATCGCCCGTTTTTATCGCGGGTCTTTTTCTGGCCGCCTTGTGGGTGGCGACCGCGTTTCGGGTGCGCGCGCGCCATCCCGATCTGGCGTTCGGCATGGGCTGGCTGGTCGTCGCCTTTTTACCGGCGTCCAATCTTCTGCCCCTGTTCAATCCGTTTGCCGAACGCTACCTGTACTTCATGGTGCCCGGCGCGGCCCTGCTGGCTGCCGGGTGGCTGGCCCGCCTGCCATCAGCCAACCTGCGCGCCGGGCTGCTGGCGACCCTCTGCGCCGTGTTTGTGGCGCTCATGGCCCTTCGCCTGCCCGACTGGTCGGACAACGCGGCGCTGTGGCGCAGCACGCTGGCGCGCGAGCCGCGCAGCGCACGGGCGCACACTTGGGTAGGCCTCGATCATAAACACCGTGGCGAGTTGGAAGAGGCGCGGCGCATGTTCGAAGAGGCGGACCGGTTGAACCCGCGGGATACTTCGGCCCTGGTCAATCTCGCCGTGATGGCGGGGCAGGAGGGTCGCCTGGAGGAGGCGGTGGCAATGCTCCGTGAAGCGACCCGGCGGCGGCCGGACAAGGCGGATGGCTGGTGGAACCTGGCCGTGGCGCTGAACCTGCTGGGCCGCAAGGCGGAGGCCGCCGAGGCCATCCGGCGGACGCTGCAAGCCGATCCCCGCCATCCGGCCGCCCGGGCCGCGCGGGGCCTCGGTTCGGAATGAAGGGCCGACATACGTCCGCCGCGCTTGCATTGCCGCCTTGATTTTTCTAATATTTCCCATGGGAAACGCTTGGTCGGTGATTTCGTTCGATGCATGTCCAAACCGTTGAGAAGCGGTTCCCCTCTGGTTTGAAAGAAGGGAGGGTTGTCATGACCTGTCGCCATTTCATCCGGTTTCTCGCCGTCGCGGTCTTCGCGCTCGTTTTCACGGGATGCGAGAAAAAAGAATATGATCACGTCCCGCCGGAAGGCCAGGGCAGCATCCTCCTCGACAACTTTACGGCCGACGACATCAACGTATTCATTGATGGAGTGGCCAGCAATCGGCTGCGCGATTACAAAGTCGAAGCCTACGATGCGTCCTCCGGCGTCCACCGCCTGGTCCTCGACCAGGCCGGCGGCGATAGATACGGGGCCTGGGATGTGGACGTGGTGGTCGGCCGGCTGACCGTGGTGGAGATCCGCACCTCCGACTGGGACTGGGAAGTGTACGAGGTCAGCATCCACCTCGAGTCACCTTGAGAGGAATCCCGGGGTTTTGATCCGCCGCAACGCCGGGTTCTCGAGCAGCTGAATCATGGGCGTGGACGGATTGAGGCCGAGAGGCGAACAGGCAGCTGTCGTTTTTTACCCGCGAACATGGGTGAAATCCTTTATGCTTGACGATCCGTGTGGCCCTCGCCCATTCTCCGCACCCGCAGCAACAGCCGGGTGCGCGGCATGAACGAGCGAGAAGCCTACATAGCCCTCAATATGACCGACCTGCTGGGGCCGGTGCGTGTCCGGGGACTCATCACGGCGCTGGGATCGCCCCAGGCCGTGTTCGCCGCCGACCGGGCGCAGTTGTTGTCCGTCAAGGGCATCGGCGAGGACGTGGCCGAGTCCATCCTGGCCCAGCGCGACGCCGCGGATCCCGCGGCGGAAGAGGAGAAAGCGCGGGCGCTCGGGGCGCGGATCATTACGCCGGTGGACCCGGACTATCCCGAGCCGCTTTCGAAGATTTACGATCCCCCGCTGGCGTTGTACGTCCGCGGCACTCTGGAGAAAAAGGATCATCATGCGCTGGCCCTCGTCGGCACGCGGCGCGCGACACATTATGGCCTGACCGTGGCGGACCGACTGGCCTACCAACTGGGCAAGGTGGGTTTCACGGTGGTCAGCGGATTGGCCCGGGGCATTGATACGGCGGCGCATCGGGGCGCCCTCAAGGCCGGGGGCCGGACGATCGCGGTCCTCGGCAGCGCCTTGGACTGTCTGTACCCGCCGGAAAACGAGAAACTGGCCGAGGAAATCGTCCGGCACGGCGCCGTGATCAGCGAATACTCGCTGGGCCGCGAGCCGGATAAAACCACGTTTCCCTATCGCAACCGCATCATCAGCGGGCTCTCGATGGGCGTGGTCGTGGTCGAGGCCGGGCCTACCAGCGGGGCCCTGCACACGGTGGAACAGGCGCTGGAGCAGGGGAGAACCGTGTTCGCGGTCCCCGGGCGCGTGGACTACCCGACGTCGAAAGGACCCCACCGGCTGATCAAGACCGGGGCGCGCCTGGTGGAGGACGTGGACGATATCCTGCAGGAATTCGAGTTCCTCATTCCGCCGGAGACGCGGCGCGAGGTCGAGAAACTGGACAGCCGCCCGTCGGTCGTGCTGAACGACGCCGAGCAGCAGATCGTGCGCGCGCTGTGGGAGGAGCCGCTGGACGTGGATTCGCTGACCCGGCAGACCGGCCTGAAAAGCCACGAGGTCAGTTCTTTGCTGATCGGGCTGGAAATGAAGCGGATTGTGCGTATGCTGCCCGGACGTCTCGTCGAACTGGCCGAGGGCCTGCGGGAGAAACCGGAAGTCGAGAAACCTGAACACTGAATACTTCCCCATGAGCAAACACCTCGTCATCGTCGAATCGCCGGCCAAGGCGAAGACCATCAATAAGATCCTCGGCCCCGACTACGTGGTCAAAGCCTCGATGGGCCACGTCCGGGACCTGCCGCAGAAGGAATTCGGCATTGATATCGAGAAGGCCTTCAAGCCCCGCTATGTCACCATCAAAGGCCGCGAGAAAGTGCTGTCCGAGCTCAAGGCGGCGGCCGCCGGGGCGGACCGGGTGTACCTGGCGCCGGATCCCGACCGCGAGGGCGAGGCCATCGCCTGGCACCTGCAGGCCGCCTTGAAAGGCAGTGTCCCGGAAGACCGGTTTTTCCGCGTTTCGTACAATGAAATCACGGCGCCGGCCATCCGCGAGGCGTTCAGCCACCCGGGCCGGATTGACCTGCGCAAGGTGGACAGCCAGCAGGCGCGCCGCGTGCTCGACCGGTTGGTCGGGTACCGCGTCAGCCCGCTGCTGTGGCGGAGGATCCGGGGGGCGGCGAGCGCGGGGCGCGTGCAGTCCGTGGCCCTGCGCCTGGTCTGCGAGCGCGAGAAGCTGATCCTGGATTTCAAGCCGGAGGAATACTGGCTGCTCGGTGCCAAGGTCGCCAAGCTCATCGAGCCGCGCGACCCGTTTGAAATCCGGCTGGCCAGAATCGACGGGGACAAGGCGGCCATCCGTACGTCGGAGCAGGCGCAGTCCATCCGGGCGGACCTGGAGGGCCGGGTGCTGCGGGTCGGCGCCATCCTGCCGCGCGAGATCAGCAAGCGGGCGATGCCGCCGTATATCACCAGCAGCCTTCAGCAGGCGTCCTCGAGCGTGCTCGGCTACGCGCCCGCTTACACCATGAAACTCGCGCAGCGCCTGTACGAAGGCGAGGATTTCGGGGAGGGGCCGATCGGCCTGATCACCTACATGCGGACGGACTCCTTCCATGTCTCCAAGAGCGCGCAAGACGCCTGCCGGCACTATATCGGCGAGACCTTCGGGCCGGAGTACCTGCCGGAGAAACCCAACTTTTACCGCAGCCGGGGCAGTGCCCAGGAGGCCCACGAGGCCATCCGCCCGACGGACGTCAAGCGCACGCCGGATTCGCTGGCCTCCGTGCTCGAGCCGGAGGGACTCCGTTTGTACCGCCTCATCTGGCAGCGGTTTGTCGCCAGCCAGATGGTCCCCGCGCGCATTGCGCAGCGCACGGTGGAGATTGAGGCCGAGCCGCCCGCGGGCAAGACCTCCACCTATCTCTTCCGCGCGACGGCGTCGCAGGTGGTGTTCCCGGGCTATATGAAGGTGACCGGTGGCGAGGAGCGCAAGAAGGACGAGAACGGGGAGGAGATCGAGAAACTTCCGCCCCTCGAAGTGGGCGAGGCGCTGGAGTGTCTCGAGTGGCTGGAACAGCAGAAGTTCACCCAGCCGCCCGCTCGGTACTCGGAGGCCGCGCTCGTTCGCGCGCTGGAGGAAAACGGCGTCGGTCGACCGAGCACCTATGCCTCGATCCTTTCCACGCTGGTCGAGCGCCGCTACGTCACGCGCCAGAAGCGCACGTTGATTCCGACGGACATGGGCATGAAGGTTTGCGAGTTCCTCGTGACGCATCTGGGCGAACTGTTCGATGTCAAATTCACGGCGGGCATGGAGGAGTCGCTGGACGAGATCGAGGAGGGCCGCATCCAGTGGACACATATGCTCGGCGAGTTCTACGGGCGGTTCCGGCAGTGGCTGGCGGCGGCCAAGGGGCCGCCGGCCGATCCCCAGGTCATGCAGCCCCTGCTGGATGTGATGGCCGGCGTGAAGGAATGGGCCCCGGAGGCCAAGCGTGGTAAGCGCACCTATAGCGATCAGCGCTTCGTGGAGTCCCTGAGCAAACAAGTGGAAGAGAGCAAGCCGGTGTCCGAGCGCCAGATGGAGGCCCTGAAAAGCCTCGCCTTGCGCTACCGGGAGCAGCTGCCGGACCTGCCGCGCGTCCTGGAGGAGCTCGGTTTTTCCGCCGAAGCGGAGAAGAGCCGGTCGCCGGTCGAACCCACCCCGCCCGAAACGCTGCGCAAGTTGCAACTCCTGGAGAAGATCGAGTTCCGGCCCGCCCGCAAAGTCGGGCGCAAGACCTATGACGACCGCGTGTTCGCCGATTCCTTGCGCCACCAGGTCGAGAGCGGGCGGGCCCTGTCCGACAACCAGGTCCACTATCTCGACCGACTGGTGCACAAGTATTCCGCGCAAGTTGAAAATTTCGAGGCCCTGGCGGCCGAATTAGGCCTGCAAAAGAGCGACGTCGAATCGGCCGAGGATGTTGGTCCGCTGGTGGAGGCGCTGAAGACGGTGAAGGAATGGAAGCCCCCCGTCAAGCGGGGGCGGCGCACGTGGGACGATCGCGCCTTCTTTGAATCACTGGCGGCGCAGTATGCAGAGCACAAGCACCTTTCGCCGCGCCAGGTCCTTTCCATGAAGAAGCTGGCGGCGCGCTACCGTGAGCAAATCGCCGATTTTGAAACACTGTCTTCGCATTTCGGCCTCGCGGGCCTGATCAAGACTCGGAAAGCCGCCGCGCCTGAAACGAGTCCGGAATGATCGCCGCGCCGCCAGCCTGGGCGGCCGACCCGGCGGTCCGCCGCTATCTTCGATATTTGGAGGCCGAGCGGAACGCCTCGCCGCACACCCTGTCCAACTACCGGCGTGACATCGGCCAGTTCGCCGCCTTCCTCTGGAAGACGCTGCCACGCCCCCCGCTGCCGTGGGACCGGGCCGACCGCTATTCGGCCCGCGGTTTTCTCGTGGGATTCCAGAAGCAGGGGTGCGCCCCGACGACGACGGCCCGGAAGATTTCCAGCGTGCGCTCGTTCTACCGGTTCCTGATGCGGGAAGACCTGGTGAAGGTCAATCCGTTCAGCGGGCTGATGCTGCCCAAGCGCGGGCGGAAGCTGCCCGTCGTATTGAGTATCAGCGAGGTCAATCGCCTGCTGGGCGCGCCGCTCCGGTCGTCCGGGAAAACCGGGTCCACGCCGTGGAACGAGCATGCGCCCCGTCGTGACGCGGCCATCCTGGAAATGCTCTACAGCACGGGCATGCGCGTGAGCGAGTTGACCGGGCTGGCCGATGAGCAGGTGGATTGGCTGGCCAGCGTGGTCCGGGTGCGGGGCAAGGGGAAAAAGGAGAGGCTGTGCCCGTACGGCCGGCCCGCGCACCGGGCGCTGCGCGCGTCCGTGGAGGCCCGGGATCGTTTCCTGGCCTCCTGCGGGAAGGGCGGCAAGCCGGCCGCGTTATTCATCAATCGCCGCGGCGGGCGCCTGACTTCCCGCTCGGTGGAGCGGTTGCTCAAGCAGTATGCCGTCGCGGCGGGATTGAATCCGGGCTTGTCACCCCACGCGCTCCGGCATAGTTTTGCCACTCACATGCTGGATGCCGGGGCCGACCTGCGCAGCGTGCAGGAATTGCTGGGCCACGCGAGCCTGTCCACGACGCAGATTTACACGCACGTCAGCGTGGAGCGGTTGAAGCGGGTATACGAGGACGCGCACCCGAGGGCGTAGGGGAGGTTTCAGGTGTCAGGTTTCAGTGTTCAGGGAAGAGAGAAAATCGGGGACCCTGCGTGATCTGGTTTATTTACAACATCCTATTCACAGTCGGCTTCCTGATCCTCTTGCCGCATTTCCTGTTGCGGATGAAGCGGCGGGGCGGGTACGCGCGGCATTTCTGGGAACGTGTGGCAAAGTATAAGCCCGCCGTGGCCGCACGTTTGAAGGAGCCCGGCCATATCTGGATCCAGGCCGTCAGCGTGGGCGAAATCTATCTCGCGCTGGGATTCATGGATCAGATGCGCCGCCGCCGGCCGGGTACGCGCTTCGTGCTTTCCACCACCACGTCCACCGCTCACGCCATCGCCGAGCCGAAGCTGTCCGCCGACGATGTGCTCATTTATTTCCCGGCCGATTTCCCGTTCATCACCCGTCGAGCGCTCGACCGCATCAAGCCCCGGGCGCTGATTCTCATCGAAAACGAATTGTGGCCCAACCTGGTCCGGCTCACGCGGCAGCGGGACATCCCGGTAGTCTTGGTTAATGGCCGGATATCGGAGCACTCCTACCGCGGCTACCGGATGCTCCGGGCCTTCACCCGCCGGCTCCTGCCCCTGGTGAACCTGTTCTGCGTGCAGAGCGCCGGCGATGCCCAGCGCCTGAAGGACCTGGGCGCGCCCGAGGAACGGCTCTGCATCGTGGGCAGCGCGAAGTACGATTTGAACCCGCCCGCCCCGCCGGCGGCGGAGCTGGCGCGGGCTGTGCTGCGCGCGGCCGGGATCCCGGAGGACGCCCGCGTGCTGCTGGGCGGCTCGACGTGGCCGGGCGAAGAGGCGGTCCTGTTGGACCTCTACAGGGAATTAAAACCCGAGATGAAGGACCTGGTGCTCGTGCTTGTGCCGCGGCACGTGGAACGCAGCGCGGAACTCCTCGCCGAGATTGAGCAGCGCGGACTGAAGGTGCTGCGGCGCACGGCATTGAAACCCGGCAGCGCGCCGGCAGCGCGTCCGGATGTCCTGTTGGTGGATACCACCGGCGAATTGATGCGTCTTTATTCCTGCGCGTCCGTGATCTTCGTCGGGAAAAGCCTCACCGTCGGGGGCGGCCAGAACATCATCGAGCCCGCGTGGTGGGGCAAGCCCGTCCTCGTGGGCCCGCACATGAAAAACTTCCCGGTGGTCGTCGAGGACTTCCGGGAGGCGGACGCGTTCATCCAGGTGCCCGACGCCGCGGGGCTGAAGGACGCCGTGATCCGACTGCTGAACGATCCCGCCCGACGCGTGGAACTCGCCGCGCGCGCAGCTCGCCTCGTCCGCGAAAAGAGCGGCGCCGGCGAGCGCACCCTCGACCGGATCGCACCCGTGCTGTTTCCAGGCTAATCCCAGCCCAGCTTGCGCCGCACGACGAACTGCGGCTTGCGGTTCACCGAGAGGAACAGGCGGCCGAGGTATTCCCCCAGCATCCCCAGCAGGAAACACTGGATGCCCCCGATCAGCAGGATCGAAACGATCAGCGACGCGAATCCCGTCGGCAGGTCCGGCTTCAAGATCCTTTCCACGACGGAGAACACGCCGAGGCCGAGCCCGCACGCGGCCATCGCGAACCCCGCGTAGGTGGCGAGGCGCAGCGGAAGGATCGAGAAGTTGATAAACATGTTGAGCCACAGCCCGACCAGCTTGCTCACCGTGTAGTTGCTGCGTTTGTGCTCCCGCTCCTTGTGCTCGACCTTTACCTTGCTGATCCGGGTGGTGATCTGAAAGATCAGGCCGTCAATGTAGGGGTAGGGGTTTGCGCACCGGACCATCTCGTTTACGATGAACCGGTTCATGACCTTGAAGCTGGAAAGATAAAGGTCCCGCGGCTTCTTCAGCATGATCGTCGCCACCCGGTCGTTGAACCAGCTCCCGAGGTTCCGGAGGAAATGGTGGCGCTTTTTCTCGTAGTAGGAATATACCACGTCGAACCCCTTGCGGATCTCGTCGAGCATCAACCGGACCTCGGGCGCGGGATTCTGACAGTCATCGTCCATCTCGACCACGTAGTCGCCCGAGGTGTGTAGCAGCCCGGCCATGACGGCGTTGTGTTCGGTGAAATTGCGCGACAACTCCACGTACTTCACGCGCGGCGCGTGCTTTACCACGAGTTCTTCGCAGACCCGTCCGCTGCCGTCCGGGCTGCCGTCGTTGACCAGAACGATCTCCAGCAGGACGTCGTCCAGCGTCTTGAGGATGTCCTCCACCACGAGGCCCACGGTCTGCTCGCCGTTATACACGGGGATGACGACGCTCAATTCCTTGTTCATGGCGATTCCTCCGCAAGGCATTCCGCCACGGCCGCGGCCGCGCGGCGGGCGTCCTCGTCGGCCATTTCGGGGTACAGCGGCAAGCTTACATTCTCGCATACGACGGCGCGGGTGACGGGCAGATCCTGGTTCAGATCGCGGTAGGCCGGGTGGTCGAAGACCGGCACGGGATAATGAACGGCGGTGGCCACGCCGCGCCGGTGCAGCTTTTCCCGCAGCGCGTCGCGATTCCTCGCGCGGACGACAAACAGGTGCCAGGCATGCGTGCCTCCGGGCGTGGGCTGCTGGCCGACGACGCCCTCCGGCAACGCCGCCCGGTAAATCCCGGCCAGGTCGCGGCGCCGGGCGATCCAGCCGTCCAGCCGGGCCAGTTTTTCGAGCAGGAACGCAGCCTGCAGTTCGTCCAGACGACTGTTCTGCCCGACTTCCTGCGACAGGCGCCCGGCGTCATAACCGTAGAAACGCCATCGACGGATCTTCTCTGCCAGCGCGTCGTCGCCGGTCGTGATCAGTCCCGCATCGCCGAGCGCGCCGAGGTTCTTGGTAGGGTAGAAGCTGAAACAGCCGGCGGCGCCGAAGTTGCCGACACGGGTTCCGCCGATCCCTGCCCCATGCGCCTGGGCGCAGTCTTCGATCACCGGTACGCCGGCCCGGTTCGCCACGGCAAGGATCGCGGGCAGATCGGCCGGGTTGCCGTAGAGGTGGACCGGGATCACCGCGCGGGTGCGGGAGGTGATGCGCCGGGCGAGATCCTGCGCGTCTATAAGCCAGGTGTCCTCGCGGATGTCGGCGAAGACGGGCTGAGCGCCGGCCTGCCGGATCGCGTTGACCGTCGGGATCGCCGTGTTCGCCACGGTGACCACCTCGTCCCCCGGGCCGATGCCCAGGCCCTTCAGCGCGATGACCAGGGCGTCGGTTCCGTTGGCCACGCCGACGGCATGGGCCGAACCGTTCCAGCGGGCAAATTCCTGTTCAAAGCGGGCGACGTGCGGGCCAAGGATCAAGTGTCCCGAATCCACCACGCGGTCGAGGGCCTCGTGGAGCGCCGCGCGGAGGTCCCGGTGCTGAAGGCGGTTATCGAAAAACTCAATCATCGAGATAGTGCTGTTTGTGGGCACGGTAGTAGTCGAAGGTCTTCCGCAGGCCCTCGCGGATGGAGATGCGCGCATCCCATCCGACGGCCTCGCGGATCTTGCGGTAGTCGGCGTAGTAGTCCCCGATGTCTATGCGCTTCTTCTCGGGCGGGAAGGGGACCTTCTCGATGAGCACGCGGATGCCGCTGACTTCAATCATGAGGTGGGCGAGGTCCCAGAGCGAAACGTGTTCCGGCGCGCCGAGGTTGAAGACCTGGCCCCAGCAGCGGTCGTCCCGGCCGACCCTCAACAACGCCTCCACCACGTCGTCCACGTAGTTCAGGTCGCGGACCTGCGTGCCGTCCCCGAAGACCTGAATTTTTGTCCCGTCGAGGATATTCCGGATGAACCAGGCGATAAACCCCTGGCGGCTGTGCCGGATGAGCTGGCGCGGGCCGTAGGTGTTCGTCAGGCGCAGCACGCACGCCCGGATGCCGTACACATCAAAGTACAACCTGTGGAACGATTCGCCCGCAAAGTTGTTCACGCCGTTGACGTCGGTGAACGAGACCGGGTGCTTCTCGTCCACGGGCAGGTACTCCGGCTTGCCGTACACCTGGCGCGTGCCGGTGAAAACGATCCGCACGTCCGGGTTCTGGTGCCGCACGGCCTCCAGGAGCGAAAGTTGGCTCTTGGAATTGATTTCCAGGTCCGTCATCGGGTCGGCCATGCTCTCGATGTGGCTGACCTGGCCCGCGAGGTTGAAGATGAAATCCTGGTCTCGCACGAGGTATTCCAGTCCGTGGGAATCCCGCACGTCCGAGATGTTCACGCTCACCCGGCCGCGCACGGGCTCGATGTTGAAGAGGTTGCCGCCGTGCGAGGGAATCATGGAATCCACGAGGGTCACTTCGGCGCCGAGTTCGACGAGCCGGATGGCGAGGTTGCTGCCGATGAAGCCCAGCCCCCCCGTGATCAGCACTTTCTTGCCCGCGTAGGTGTCCATGGGGCGCATTTAACAGGAATAGCGGGATATCCCGCAAGTTTTCTCGATGCCGCCTGAATCATTCGCAGAGCTGTAGGGCCGCCGCTCTTGTCTCGCCGAAGTCTGACGAAGGCGGATGCGGCGAGCCGCAAAACGGCCATTCGCAAGCGAAGGCCCTACAATAAGGCATTCGATTATACGACTGGCGTACAACAAAAAGGCGTGGCCTACAGCTTGCAACACCGGGCGCAGGCGGGGAAGAGACCTTTCTTCAGGGCCTTCCGGAACGACGTGTAGCGCGGACCGTTCCAGACCTTGAAGAAGCCCTCTTCGAACACGTTCCCCAGGGAGTGTGAAATGGATTCACAGGGATACGCGTCCCCGTTGGGCTGGATGAAAAGGGCCCGCCAGGCGAAGAGGCAGTGCCGCTTTGAGCGGAACCGGGGCGAATACCAGGACCGGAGTTCCTCCGCCGAGAGCACGGGGGTAAAGGCCACCCGGCGGCCGAACGCGCGCTGGAAGGCCGTGATGCGCTCGATATAGTGGTCGGCCTTTTCCTTCACGTCATAAATCCAGCTCGTCGCGTGAATACGCGGGTCGTCCGGGAAAGCCTTCTTCAACGCCTGGGTAGAGACCGCCCCCTCCTCCGGCGAGTAAAAGGTCGGGTGCCCGAAGCGCACAAGATCCACTCCCAGGCCCAGGGCGGTCTCGGCCAGGCTCTCCAGGTCGTCCAGGTTATGATCGCAGATCGTGGTATGCGTGATCACCTTCGTTCGCCGCGGGCGGGTCCGGACAAACCGCTCGATGTTCGCGACCATTTTGTCATAGGCGCGAGGCGCGGCGAGAATGCGGTCGTGTACCTCCCGCGTGCCCTGCAGGGAGAACGCGATGTAATCCAGCCCCTCGGTGATGAGGCGTTGCGCCAGGTCCTCGTTCAACAGCAGGCCGTTGGTGAACAGGCCCACCGGCAGCTTGCGTTTCTTCACGGCCTGCACGAGTTCCACGATGTCCTTGCGCACGAAGGGCTCGCCGCCGAAGAGGATGATGCCCGGCCGGTGCGGGGCCACCTCGTCCAGGAGGCGCTCCATCCGGTCGAGCGGCATGTCGGCGTCACCCTGGCGGTTCAGGAGTTCGGAAAGATTGCACATCGCGCACTGCGCGTTGCAGCGCAGGGTCACGAACAGCGCGAGGTTCAGGACGCGCGAACTCCGGCCGTCGTCCCGGCGCATGTCCCACGGAAGGAGAATCACCTCGCGCAAAAACTGCGGGATCGTGTACGCCTTGAAGTAGCGGTAGTTGACGTACTGCTTTTTCGCGAGGTTGATCAGCCCGCTCATGATGCGAGGGAAGGTAGTGTGTCCCACTCCCGGCTGCAACGGGATTCTTGTGAAAGTGACGGGGGCGTCCACGTGAGTGGGGCGTTGGCCCACAACGTGGGGCTCACGCCCCCGCCCGTCTTCGTGAATGCTGCGAAAAAATGCGATGCATTTTCTCCGGGTTTTGGTACAGATTCTGCGCGCATGAAACGAGATATCTGGCTGATCCTGGCGTTGACGCTGGTCTTCGGGCTGGCGGGAGGTGTGCCGTATTTTCATCCGGACGGCCTGGTGGACGAGGCGCTGTATGCGCTCGACAACCAGGGGAGCACGGGCTTTTTCTGGTATCCCGGCTTCATCATCTATCTGAACGCCGCCGCGTACGGCCTGGTGCGTTTCGTGTGCCGGGTCTGCGGTGGACTCAAGACCTGGGATGCCATCGAGGATATGCTGGACGCGCTCCCGGGCATCAGCTTCAACACGCCCGGGCATCTCATCACCGTGGCCTTTTCCTTTCTCGGCGCCTTGGCGGCGTATCTCACGGTGCGCCGGTTGACCGGGCGGCGCGGGCCGGGGCTCTTCGCGGCAGGGCTGCTGGCGGTGTCCCTGCTCTGGGTGCGGAACTCTCATTACGTAACTCCGGATGTCCCGCTCGCCGCGCTATGCCTGCTCACCGTGTACCTGACCCTGGTGGCCGGCGCCGGGGGCACGCCGTTCACGCGTCGGCACGTGGTGCTTCTGGGAGTCTGCCTCGGGCTCGTGGGCGCGACGAAGTACAACGGCGTCGTCGTGGCGCTGCCCGTGGGGCTGGCCATGCTGTGGGCCTATCGGGGGCAGTACCCCCGAATGATCCGCGACGGGCTTTTGCTGGGCGTCGTGGCGGCCGCGGTGTTCGCCCTGCTTAATCCGTACCTGTTCATTGACTGGAAAGTGGCGCGCGAGCAGTTCCTCTTCCTCGCCAATGAGTTCAGCGCGGGCAAGCTGGGTTTTGAAACCAGCAACGGCTGGCGCCACCATCTGACCGACTCGCTGTACTACGGCTACGGCTTGTTGCCCCTGTTGCTGGCGGCCCTGGGCCTCGTATGGCTGATCGGCCGCCGCGACATCCGCACGCGGGACAAGGTCGCCGTGCTTGTTTTCCCGGCGGCCTTTTATCTCCTCATGGGCCACGAGAACGTCTCGTTTGCCCGCCATATCGTGCCCGTGCTGCCGTTCGCCGCGGTCCTGTCCGCGCTCGGTGGATTGGCGATCCACAATGGGTTGCGCCGGCGGGTGCCGGAGCGGATCCTGCCCTGGGTGACGGCCATTCTTGCCCTGGCCGTGCTAATTCCCGGCGCCCGGCAGTCTTCACGGCATAATGCTCTCCTGGCCGCCGGCGATACGAGAGAGGATCTGGCCCGCCTGCTGCGCGAGGTGCGGGATCTGCCGCCCGTGAATTTATACGCGGGCTACTACGGCAAGCGCGAAGCCCGGAAGGGCAACCTGGACTTCAAGCATTTCATCGTCAGCAGCACGACGTTCAAGGAAGAGCGCGATCCCGTGCGCGGCGTCTTTACACACCCCCTGGACATCATCGTGCTCGACAGCTTTTCCCACGATCGTCTCCTCTTTCCGGCGGGTGGCCGCATGCCCGAGGCCGAACCGGGTGCCTGGGAAAATCTCCGGGTCATTCAGCTCACGCCCTATACCGTGCCCAAAAAGGACGTGCCCGTGACGCCCGAATCCATTTATTCCCCCGCGCTGCCGGATATGAAGGCGCGGCGCCGGGCGGGGCCCTTTATCGAGATCTATTGCCGCAACGAAGGGCTGGCCGCCGAGTTGAGCTCCGCCGGCGAGCGAGCGGGGGTGGCATACCGGTTGCTGCCCGGCCGGGAAGGATTCTATTTCAATCACGCCGGCGGGCACATCAATCTGCGCTGAACCGCGCGATCGTCACTCCGCGGCTGTCCGCGTCTCCGCCTGGTCCAGCGCATCGAGGCGTTGATGCAGTTGCTCCGCGTCCGCGCAGCCGGTGGCTTCCAGGGCCTGCTGCAAGTGAAGGGCGGCCCGGTCCGGTTGGTTGAGCGCCGCGTAGAGACGGGCGAGTCGGCCATGAGCGATTCCGGCGGCCATGGCCTGACGTTGGGCGCGTTCGCCCGGTCGGGCCTCGGGCGCGTTTTCATACCGTTGGTATGTTTTCAGTAACTGCTCCAGAGCCCACGCGGCCACCTCGGACGGTTGCGTCCGGTACGCCTCGCCGGCAGCCCGTTCCTGCATAATGATTTCGGTTGTCACCATGCTTTCCAGAAAGAACGTGCAATTGTGACGGGCGCGCACCGTCCCGTATTTCCAGCCGGCGACCGTCCCGACGCCCAGGCCCGCCACCAGCACCAGAATCAATGAAGCGTATTTCATGGAGTCTCACCTGTCTGAACATCTGTCTCTCCGCCGGGCGTTCCGGTCGGCTTTTTCTGCCACGGATAGTTCTCGTTCGCCGGCGCGGTGTCCATCGCCGGGTAGAGGGCCGAGTGACGCAGGCCGGCATGACGCTTGCCGTACCGCGCCGGGATGTCCTGGGTCCAATCGCTCGGGATGACCGGGGCGGCGATGATCAGCAGGGCGAAGAGGAGCGGGCGCCAGACCAGCCGCTCGGGCTTGGCGATCTTCCCGGGCGCGTCGAGTTGGGACCGCGCCTCCGGCTCTCCGGGCGCAGGTTCGGCGCGCCAACGGAGGGCCAGCAGCACCAGGCCCAGCAGCGCCATCAGGAGATTCAAGCTTTGCCCCGTGGCCAGGCCGAGCAGGGTGGTGGGATATTCCCGGAAGAAATCAATCAGGACCCGGAGAGAAGCGTAGAGGAATAGGAAAAGACCCGTCACGGCGCCGGGCCGCAACCGGGCCTGCGCCGCGCGCACCAGGATCGGGATCAGGAGCAGGTTCTTCAGCCCGTCGTACAGCACCACCGGATGCCGGAATCCTTCGGCGTCGGGGAACTGGACCGCCCACCAGGCATCGGTCACGCGCCCGACGATCTGCCCGTCGATGAAATTGCCGATCCGGCCCATGGCCAGGATGAACGCCGCCGGGACGGCCAGGACATCGGTGACGCGCAGGAACGATAGACGTTGCCGGCGGCAGAAGAGCCAGACGCCGAGCAGCCCGCCGAACAGCAGGCCGTGCGTGGCCATGCCACCGAGCCAGACCGCGGGGATCAGGCCGGGGTGCGCACGGTAGAAAGGCCACTCGTAAAAAACGACCTCGACGAAACGCCCGCCCAGCAGCACCCCGACCGCCAGGAAAAGGCTCAAGGTATACACGGCACCGAGGGAGAGCCCGAGATGCCGGCGCTTGCGGCGGATATACAGGTGCGCATTCAGGAAACCCAGCGAGAAGCTCAACCCATACCACCATACATACAGGCCGCCGACGGATCCCAGAACGGGATCAATCCGATGACAATAGGGCCCGAACCAATGCATAGCGATTCCTCGATTTCCTGAACCGCGAAGATAGCCCGTTGCCCGGTCCAAGACAATGCCGGACCCTGCGCGCCGGATGGAAACCCGCTTTGCGCGTGGTCTGGCGGTGACTTGGACTTGCTTTCGCCTCTTATAATGTTCAGCCTGAAAAAATACGCGGTTGCACAGAAACCCTGGGAGGAGAAAGATCATGCCATCCAAGTCATTTTGTATTCCGAGCGCTCCGGTATCGCGGCTGATCACGAGGCGGGGATTCCTCGAAAAACTCGGGGCCGGAACGGTGGCGACACTAGCCTTGTTGCGCGAGCTTCGCGCCGATGAGCCGCCCGCCACGATCCTCCCGCCCACCACTACGGCGCCCGGCACTCCGCCTGCGGCCGAGGACCTGTTGGCCGCGGAGGAGCCGTTCTTCGCCGATTTCGCCAGGGTCTTCACCATCGCCGACGAGCACAAGTACCTGGTCGCCAGCCAGAAGGGGTCCATGCCCATCCCCATCCTCCGGCATTTCAAGGAAGGTCTGGACCAGATCGCGCGCGACCCGTTCCCGGTGTACCTGGAACCGTCCGAAGTCACCCGCGGAAAGATTGCCAAGGGGTACGGCGCGCGACCCGACGAGATCGCCATCTCGCGCAATACGACCGATGCGATCAGCCAGATCCTCCACGGGTTGGACTGGCGGGCGGGCGACGAACTTCTCTGCTCCACGCTCGAGTACCCGAATTGCGTCGCCACCGTCCTGCGGGTCGCCGGCCGCTTCGGCTTGACCGTTCGCCAGTTCGGGGTGCCGTCCCGGCCTGATTTCTCCGCCGAGGAAATCGTGGACTCCGCGCGCCGCCGCATCACCCCGGGCCGGACGAAGGCGATGTTCTTCTCCTGCCCGGCGCATCCCAGCGGGGTGGCCATGCCCGTGCGCCGTCTCGCCCGGCTGGCGCAGGAGCACGGCATCATCACGGTGGTGGATGGCGCCCATTATGGCGGGATGTTCGTCCCGTGCCTCGACGAGACCGGTATAGATTTCTGGGGCATCTCGGGCCACAAGTGGCAGTGCGGTCCCGGCGGCACCGGAATCCTTTACGCGCGCAACGCGCAGTGGCCCGCGAACCCGGCCCCGCTCCCGCGTTTTTACATCGTCCGATCCGGCGATCTCGACGCGCCGACGGACGGTTCGCGGCCGGCCGGATTCGACCTGGGCGCCGCGTTGAGCCTGTATGGGTTTCCCGAGTCCGCCGACTGGCGCGCCCTGGGCGAGGTCTGCGAGTTCTGGGACCAGGTCGGCCGCGAGCGCATTCAGAACTACATCCTCGCGCTGGCCGATTACGCGCGCGCCCGACTCGTCGCCGCTTTCGGCGAGGAGGCGATGGTCCAACCCTGCAAGGATGCCGAACTGCGATCGGGCATCGTGGCGTTCAATCCGTTTCCCAGGCCGGAACAGCGCCGGGACCCGAAGCTTTGTCACGAGTTCCAATCGCGCATGATCGGGGAATGCGGCTTCCATGTCGGTTGCGGCGGGACCGGGCTGAAGGGCCTGACCCGGCCGCCCGATCCCGAGGCGGCCGCGTTCTTCGACTCCTGCATTCCGAATCGCGATCCGGAGACCAACCAACCGACGCCGGACGACATTCCGTTCCGTACCGGAACTCCGGCCTGGTGCAGCCGTGCCGACATGGATGATTTTGTCTCTGCATGCAAGGTCCTCGTGAAGAAAATGGGCGGGTGAAAGACCGCCTGGCGCCGATTGACAAGCCCCGGCCTTTTCGTCACGCTGCCCGCTGGATGAAACCGCCCGTTCGCATAACCACGGGGCAGGGGGACAAGGGCTTCACGCGCCTTTTCTCGGGCGAGGAAGTGCCCAAGGACGCGCCGCCCCTGGAATTCCTTGGCGACCTGGATGAACTGGTCAGCGTACTGGGCGTGGCGCGGCTCCACGCGGTCCAACCCGAAACGCGCGAGGCGATCCTGGCTGTGCAACGCGACCTGTTCCGGGTCGGATCGGAGTTGGCCACGGCGCCCGACCAGGCTGCTTTGCTGTCCGGTCGCGTGGACACGGAATCGGTGCGCCAACTCGAAGCACGGGGCCGGGCGTTGGAGGCGTCACAGCCCATGCCCGCGAATTTTGTCATCCCCGGCGCCACGCTCGCCGCGGCCCACCTGGACCTGGCCCGCGCCGTGGCCCGGCGCTGCGAACGGCGCGTAGCGGCCCTGCATCGCAGCGGCTGGTGTCGGAATGAGCACGTGCTGGCCTGGATGAACCGGCTCTCCGACTATCTCTGGCTGCTGGCCCGCAGCGAAGAAAAGTGCTCGATTCCCTTGCGCCCACCGGATGAGGGCCGGCCCTCATGAATCGCGCCGTGCTGGAGCAAGCGGGCATCGAGATCGCGGACCGTGCGCCCTTGCGTGATCTTACAACCTTCCGGCTGGGCGGACCGTGCCGCGCCTGCCTGACCTGCCGAACCCCCGAACAGGCCGCGCTGGCCGTTACCGAGCTGCACCGCACCGGCGAACCGCAAGTGTTTATCGGGGGCGGCTCCAACCTGCTGGTTGCGGATGCCGGTCTGGAAGCCGTGGTGGTGCGCTACACCAGTGCCATCGCCCAGATCGAGCGAGCCGGGGGCATGCTTCGCGTGGCCGCCTCGACGGCATTGGATGCGCTGGCGGCCTATGGAGTGCAACAGGAATTAGCCGGCCTCGAATTTCTGTCCGGCATTCCCGGTACGGTGGGCGGCGCGATCGCGGGAAACGCCGGCGCGTTCGGCCGTTCGGTGGCGGAATGCCTGGAGCAGGTGGCCCTGATGGATCACACGGGTCGCACGAAAGATGTCCCGGCGGCCGATTTGGAATGTGCCTACCGCCGGTCGCGGCTGCAGGAGAGCGGCGAAATTGTATTGAGCGCCATCTTCCGCCTGGAGCCCGGCGCCCGGTCGGAACTGGCGGCGGAGCGCGAGCGAATCCTGGCCCTGCGCCGGGAACGGCATCCGGATTGGAAAGTCACGCCGACCGCCGGCAGCTTCTTCCGCAATGTGGAACCGACGTCCGCGGCGGGAGCGCGGCAGGCCGCCGGCTGGTTCCTCGAACGGGCGGGCGCCAAGACGATGCGCGTGGGCGGCGCGCGAATTTTCGAGAAGCACGCGAATATCATCGTCGCCGAACCCGGGTGCACGGCTTCGGATGTGGCGGCCTTGTCGCGGCAGATGGCGGACGCCGTGCAGCGCATATTCGGAATCACCCTGCAACCCGAGGTGCGGTTTCTGGGCGAATTCATTGAATCGTGAGGCCATGCAAGCCTTTCTGAAGAAACATGGTGCGCTCCTGGCCGCGTGCGCGGCGAGCGCGGCGGTGGTCCTGTGGTTTCACCTTCGCATCCTGACCTACGTCACGGCGCAGGATCCGTTCCTCTACATACGGCTGGCCCGCAAGCTGGTGGCGGCCTCGTTCAGCCCGGCGGAAATCGTCGGGGTATTTGCCTGGATGATGCCGGGGTATCCACTCCTCCTGGCCGCGGCCATTCGGCTGGCCGGGCCGTTCGCGCCGTACTGGGTCAACCTGCCGTTCACCATCGGGCTCTTCATGCTGATCGCGCTGCTGGCGCGCCGCCTCTACGCCGACGGCCTTCCGCTTGTGGCCATGACGTTGTACGCGGTCTGGATCATTTTGGGCGGCCACGGACTGAATCCGCACTTCCTGCTCTACCCGTTTCGCGAGTCGCCCATGCTCTTTTTCTGCCTCCTCGGCTTTCTGCTGATACTGGTGGCGAGGGAGAAGGGGAGGGTCACCGGGTATGCCCTGGCCGGCCTTTCGTTTCTGCTGGCCGGCGCGATTCGCGAACCCGCGCTTTTCTGTGTCCCCTTCGCCGCGCTGCGCCCTGGGGAATACGGGTCACCCGCGAAGACGTCCGGCGGTTTCAGGAGCAGATACGCCCGTACGAGGGGACGAACAGCGTGATCTTCCTGGACGCGCGCTGCCGGTACCTGATCGATGCCCTGGCCGCCTACGCGCGCGTGATTATCGCCGATCCGCTTCAAGCCGAACGTTTCCGGGATGATCCCCGGCGCCTCTACTACGCCGACCCGGCGGATGCGTCCTGCTACGTTTCGAGCGGCCGCGAGTACCAGGGCGTTACCCCCGAGACGGTGCTGCGCCGGTACTTCGACGTGGTGACCCCGGCCGGCCGGGATGCCGTCGTGGCCTTGGGCGGGCAGCGTTACGTCATGAAAACCGTCGCGCCGTGGAGCATGACCGACCTGGTCCGGGCCTTGCCGGAGGATTCGGAAGGGCTCCAGGTGGCGTGGTTCGATTTCCAGACCGCCACGCAGGCCGTGAAAAAGGTTTCGCTGCTCGACGAGCAGGGTGGGGTGATCGGGACCTGGGACCTTGGCCCGGCCGTTTCTCTTCAACCCTTCTATTTCGATCCCGGCGACAAAGGGAAGGTCCTGTACATCGAGTCCGAGCGCGCCATGCCCGCTCGCGTGGTCCTCGGCATCGAGGAGGCTCGTCACCCGCGGGTCCACGACCTGGCGCAGGCGCGGAACCTGTCGCTCGTGCACTGGTTCAAGCCGCCGTTCGTCACCGCCGGGCCGCGCCACAAGTATGGCGTTGCGCTGGAGACCGGAGGCGTCCTTGAGATTCCTGCTATCCCGGGCGCTGATAATCTGCCCTTGACCATCCACTTGGCTTTCAAGCCCGACCGGCGGCAGAAGAATATAGTCCGCCTGATTTACAAGGAAGAGGGCCTGGAAATTGCGCGCGGCGCGGTGGACCTCAGCCGGTCACTGATTCGCCACCGAGTTCAT
Organism: Verrucomicrobiota bacterium; assembly: GCA_018823105.1. Lineage (GTDB taxonomy): Bacteria > Verrucomicrobiota > Kiritimatiellia > CAIQIC01 > JAGNIJ01 > JAGNIJ01. Next base: position 25,372 of record JAHJJH010000102.1, read on the forward strand.
CTTCCTCTGCGCAGCGAACAAGGTCTCCGACGCGTGGAGATGTACGTCGAACCCGTCCTGTCGACCGATGCCTTCCTTAAAGTCACAAGCTTTGGGATCGCCATCGGCCTGTGAACGCTGACGGGGACAGGTGAATGCCCACGGACCTAAGGTACGTGGGCTTTCACACGATAGATTCGGCAGGCGTTCGACGCGGCGGCATCGGTGAGCGTCAGGTTCGTGGCGTTGCCCTGCGTATCCTGCGACACATTCGACCAGCCTGCCGATAGAAGGTTCGTCGTATAGTCGAGATCGTAATACCGGCCGGCTGAAGACGGGAACATGACCGCGGCGGGGCTGGCGTGGGTGACGGCTATGATTTCCGGATAGGATTGGCCGTTCGTCGGATGGGTGTCGCCGAAGTACTCATACAAGTCCGGAACGGTATCGAAATCGGCGTCGGCGGTGGGGGCGTTGGAGACCGAGGGATTGAGACCGTGTTGGGTTTCCCAGAGATCGGGCATCCCGTCACCGTCCGTGTCCGTCGCCGCCGCCGCCTGTGCGCCCCGGCCAAACTCAGATGTGCCATCGTCGCGTGTGGCGGTTCCACAGACCCACCATCCGACCGGGGCCGTACCGGGAAGGTACAGGGAAAAGGCCGCGGCGCCACTCCCGTCGGTGGTCACATTGGTCCCCCCGAGATAGACTTTCCCCTCACGTTGGGTTGAGTCGCTGGCGTAGAAATCGACCCAATAGGTCTGCGAGTATTCACTGGTTAGCGTGCCCTGTACATAGGTGCTGCCGCTGATGGCGTTCGTCACCGAGGGGTAGTTCTGCAGGCCGTTGGGTCCCGTGTCCAGGTCGGGTGGCGCGTCGTTGGGCGTGTGGCCATCTTGATTCAGATCGATGCCGTAGCTTGTCGCGTTGGAGTAGATCTCGTTCCCGATGATGGTGTTTTTGACCGCTATGAACCCTGGGTCCACAATGGTCACACCATGGGTTTGGTTAAAGGCGATCCGGTTGCCCGCGACGAAGGACGGACCCCCAATCGTGTTAAGGGACGAGTCGATGAGGCGTAGCCCCACCTGTCCATTTCCCATGGCGGACATGCCGCTTGCGTCCGTACCGATGTAGTTTCCAACGACGAGGTTGTTGTCAGCACGGTTATAGAGCTCAATCCCATCGTCCTTGTTGCCTGAAATGACATTGCGTGAGCCGGGCACCGTCCCACCGATCGTATTCCCGTCGCCCCCGTTGATGTAGATCCCGTCGCCCCTGTTTGGAATAGCTACCGAGCCGGATGCATCCAATCCAATGTAATTCCCGACCAGTTCATTCCCATCCGCATCGGAACCGAACAAGGCGATCCCGATGGTTCCGTTCCCCGAGATCACATTGCGCGCGCCGGGGCTCGTACCGCCGATGGTGTTGCTGGGGGCGTTGAACAGATACATCCCGTATGTGGCATTCGAGATCGCTCCGTTGCCTTGCGCGTTGAGTCCAATGTAGTTCCCCGCGATCGTGTTGTGGGCGGCGTTGGAGCCCGTCAGGTACAGCCCCGGCGCATCGTTCCCCGAAATCACGTTACCCGCCCCGGGGCTCATGCCGCCGATCAGGTTGCCTCTTGAGGCAATGTAGATGGCGCCTTGGCCCGACTTGGTGCAGTTTGGCCGGTTGGATTGGCCATCTAGCGTAATGCCGATGTAGTTCCCCTGGACGACGGTTCCCGTGGCGCTCTGTAAAATGGTGATCCCGATAGAGTCATTCCCCGAAATCACGTTTCGAGCGTTCGTACTCGTCCCGCCCACGACGCAGCTGTGTGCCCCCACGATCACGCCGTCTACGTTCGCAAGACTCGGTGCGTCGTAGACCATCTGGCCGATCAGGTTGCCCTGGATGACCGTGTGGACCGCGGCCGTGTCTGAGATCCATATCCCGTATTGCCAGTTGGCTGAAATGAGGTTCCCGGAGGTGCCATTCGTGCCGCCGATCGTGTTGCCGCTCTGCTGGATCTCGATGCCGTTGACGTTCCCCACCTCTTGCGTGCCGGCGGGATCGGTGCCGATGTGATTGGCCGCGATTACGTTACCCGTGGCACCCGGATTACTGATCTTGATCCCGTCCAGGACGTTGGCGGAAATGATATTGCGATAAGACGGTCCCGGCCCGCCGATGGTGTTTCCGGGCGCACCGGAGATGTGGACACCCGTGCCATTGCCGGCGACCGTGCCGTTCGTAGTCAGGCCGATCCAGTTGCCCTCGACGAGGTTACCCCGGGCGCCGCTTCCCTGGATGTAGATTCCGACCTCGCTGTGTTTCACAATCTCATTGCGGGAAACGGCACCGGTCCCTCCAATCGTGTTGCCCGGTGCATGGAACAACCACACGCCGTGCAGCCCGTTCGGGGCTGCGGCGCCTATCGCATCCAGGCCGATCCTGTTCCCCTCCACGCGGTTCCCGGTCGAACCGGTCCCGTTCAGAACGATCCCGGCTGACCCGTTCCCCGAGACTACGTTACCGGCGATTCGGTTGGTGGGTGCACTGTCTATGTAGACCCCGTACCGCGCATTCGAGATCGCGCCGGAGCCGGAAACGCGCAAACCGATGTAGTTGCCCCGCACCTCCGTATCATGCGTGTTCCAGATTTCCACACCCGACCCGGCATTGCCGGAAATGACGTTGCGGTCGCTCGCGTTCGTCCCGCCAATCACGTTGTACGGCGCATTGAAGATGACAATGCCCACGCCGTTCGACATGGCCAGGTTGCCGGTTGAATCGGTGCCGATATGATTACCCGTGATGCGATTCCCCGTCGCGTTCGTCCCGTTGATCCGAATACCGTCATCGACATTTCCCGAGATCACCTGCTGCGCAGGCAACGACCCCAAGATCCGATTATCCGCCGCGTTCTCGACGTAGATGCCATGCCCGCCGTTTGGCATGCGGTCGGCCACGAGAAGATTTGTCGGGTTGAGTCCGATATAGTTGCCCGAAATGACAACGTTGGACGCCCCAAAAACTCCCTGGATGGCAATTCCGTCCTGCGCATTCCCGGAGATGAAGTTGCGGGATGAGGCGTTCGTCCCTCCAATCATGTGGTAGGACATGTAAGACTGGATCCCGTTGGCGCCGTTGTTGATAACGTAACATGCTTCCACCGTATTCGAGTCGCGGCTGATTTGGATCCCATGATTCGGGAACTGGTCGACCACCAACCCGCGTACGGTAATGTTGCTGGCGACAAGGTTCAGACCTACGTTGGGGAAGCTCAGCACGCTGCCATCCAGCCAGACCAGGGGTATGCCGCCATAACCCGGCTGCGACGCTCCGTCGATCAAGACCGACTGCAACACGTTGGGCAAAGCGCTGGTGAGCGCGATGACCAACGGGGGCGCACCGGGAATGTTGAAGTTCACGGTATTCGGTGGTGCGGACGTATTGATGTCGTAAATGGCCTGGCGCAGGGACCCCGCGCCGTTGTCGTTCGTGTTTATTACCGTCGTCGTCAGGCCCTCACACACCTCCGGGGACAGCGCGAGCATGGGGATGACAAGAACCAGCGGCAGATACACGCGATATCTCATGATAAGC
>JAHJJH010000103.1 GCA_018823105.1 Verrucomicrobiota bacterium
TTAAAATCCGAAAGATCGTCACGGTCCTCGGCCGGGCCACCGTTCGCGAAATGGGCTACAAAACGTCCATCGAGTTTGAAAAATGTCTGCATCTTCAAATTATGAAGGCTTGACTGACCACAGGCCTGTCTTTCGTGGTTCCTTCTTGGAGGAATGACGATGCCGAAATCGAACAATCATACTGGCGGGATGGACGTAGTGTCCAAGAAGGCGGCTTCGGCGCGAATCGTCCATGTGGCCGACGGCATCTTCACCGACATCGTCAAGAAGAGCCGGAAGCCGTCGATGAAGTTCCCGATCCGCTCGCTGCAGAACGTCAAATACGACGTCAAGCGGGGCCACTTCGAGATCCTCGGCAAGACGGCGACCCGGACACTGTCCTACAACACCGTCAAGACGTTCGCGCAGTCCATGCGCCTGCTGGCGACGACGAAGAACGACCTGCTGGACAAGGACGACATCGCGGGCAAGCGCGAGGTCTACTACAACAGCAAGAGCTGGGGCGAGTGCCGCTTCAACGAGCAGCCGGAGAGCGATGCGCTGCTGGACGACATGGAGGCCATGCTGGCGATCAACCGCGAGCAGCTCGGGTACATCCCGGACGAGCGCGGCGGCGAGGTTTGCGGGCCGCTGGTCGTCATCGACCAGGACCCCCGCACCCGCAAGGAGATCAAGATCGACTGCACCAAGCTCGGCACGGGGGCGTGGAGCATCCCGTCGCAGGTGGAGCATCTGCGTTTTCAGACGAAGTCGAAGCTGGTCCTGGTTGTGGAAACCTCGTCGCTGTTTGCGCGACTCGTGCATCACCGCTACTACGAAACCGCGAACTGCATCCTGATCTCGATGAGCGGCGTGCCGACGCGGGCCTGCCGCCGGTTCATCCGCCGGCTGGCGGACGACCAGAAGCTGCAGGTGCTGGCCTTCACGGACGGCGACCCGTACGGCTACTGCAACATCTACCGCACGCTGAAAGTCGGTTCGGGCCAGGCCGCGCACATCAACCGGTACTTCTGCGTGCCCCAGGCGCACTACCTGGGGGTCACGCCGTGGGACATCAAGGATTTCAAGCTCGAGGACGCCACCCACCCGCTGGAGGCGGTGGACATCAAGCGGGCGAAGGACGCGCTGAAGAACGACCCGTTCATCCGGCATCACAAGGAATGGCAGGCGGCGCTGGAACACATGCTCAAGCTGGGCGTACGCATCGAGCAGCAGGCCTTCGCCAAGCACGGGCTGAATTACGTCCTGGAGCAGTACCTGCCGCGCAAGCTGAAGAAGGCGCAGTTCCTGCCGTGAGCCTACGGTAGCCGGCTTCGGTGAAGCCGGGGGCCGGGACCACCGGTCCCGGCTACAGCATCACCTCTCTTGCTTCCGGAGGCCTTTCTGTAGCCGGCTTCGGTGAAGCCGGCCGCCGGGACCGACGGTCCCGGCTACAGATCACGGGAAGTCAATCCAGCCCTGGTAATTCCAATCTTCCGCTGTTTTGACCAAGCCTGCCCGGACAGGATTGTCTCTGACATATAACCATTTTTCGCTTCGGCTCTCATCCGAACGAAGAACATGATCGAAGAACTCCGCCTGCCATATCGGAGGCTGCAGGTTACATTCGCGAACCAACCGCTTGCTTGTCCACTGCTTCCATTGTTTCATGAAGGCGGAAAGCGGTTTGTCAGATCCCGCTGCAGAACAAAAGAAGTGAACATGGTCCGGCATGATCACATAGCGGCCGATGGCCCATTGATGCCTGGACAGCGCGTTACTCCATTCATCTTTCAGAATAGACCACGCGTGGTCGTTGGCCAGCACGTCACGCCGCTTGAAAACCGAGGCGGTGATGAAGTAGACAGGTTGAGTGACATGAATTTGAGCCAAACGCCGCAGATGCTTGTGGCGGATGGGCTTCTTGTTCATTGCCGCCTTCCTCTTCTGTAGCCGGCCGGGATCAACGATCCCGGCTACAGCATCCTGTTTTTCTTTACAGAATCTCTGTAGCCGGCTTCGGTGAAGCCGGCTTGCCGGGACCACCGGTCCCGGCTACAGGGGACGCAGTAGTTTGTTTTTGTACAACTGCCGGATGAGTTCCACGTCCAGGGTGTGGCCGGCCTTGCAGGAAATGACCCGCCCGACAAACTGTCCTTCCTCGATCAGCGCGAGCGCGGCCAGCAGATCGAGGGCCGCGCGGTGCCACACCGCCTCGAGCGACTTGCCGTCATGGAGGAGGCGCGGTTCGTTGTAGTAGCCGTGCCGGCCGGCGATCAGCAGGTTTTTTTTCGTGTAGCCAAGGTTCCGGATGTCGGCGAACAGCTTCCCGATCGTCCGGCAGTAGATCATTTTCACCCCGGTAGAATTGGTCCGGGCCTGCGCGCCCTGCCGGAAGCGTTCCGGGGTGACATCGAAACGAAGGCGCTGCCGGCCGATGGCCGTCTTGAAATCAATCGCACAATCCACCTGGAGGGCCGGCCGGGCCAGGTCCGCGGGCGGGGCGAAGACGACAAAACTGCCATTGTGACCGCAGACGCTCACGGGTTCGCGGACGGTGACAAAGCGGGCGGGCTTCTCGACTTCACGAATCCCGACCTTTTCCAGCGCCTCGACGAGTTCCAGGCTGCCGCGGTCGAACAGCGGCGGATCGCCGGAGTCAATCCGGACGAGCACGTTATCCAACCCCAAGCCGACCTTGAGCGCCACCATGTGCTCGACCATGCGCACATAATTATGCGGCGGGCCGGCCCGCAGGACGATATTGCTCACGATGTCGCCGGTGGTCCAGACGTTGCGGGCGGAGACGGCGAACGGCAGCACGTCGGCCAGATCGGAGCGCTCGAACCACCAGCCCTCCATCTCCGTGGGCTCGAAGGTCACCGTGCGCGTGCTTTTGCCCATGAACGTGCCCGGGCCGCGGACCGTGGCGGATTGAGACAGGGTGCGTTGCCGGCGAGGACACCCTCCCGGCGGGCCGCCGTTGGACAGGTCGAGATCCACCGGCTGTCGGACCCATTGATCCCAGGCTCGCGCCATGTCCTCCGGCCGGCCGGCCAGGAGGCGGCCATAGGGTATATCGGGCATGCTGGATGATCCTTCGCGGTTTGAGCGGGCAGTGTATGCCAACCGGGTACGGCGAGACAAGCGGATAAGAGGACGGCGCCGCCGTCCCTGCCTTACGCAACGAAACGGCGTGTTTCCGGCGGGCCCGCCGCGCCGGCGTCTTCCTTCCCGGCGCGGTACTCCTGCATCACCCGGTCGCCGCACTCTGGACACACGCCGTGACTGAAGTGGGCCAGCCGGCGGGTGGAAAAGAAGACCTCGAAGTGTTCCCAGTCATTGTCGGGGGTGTGCACTTTGCGGCAATAGGAACATACCGTAACGGATTTGTCCCGCTGCGCATGGACGTGCCGGAGCACGGGCAGCAGGGCGAGGCACCCGAGGGTCAGCACGCCGGCGCCCAGAAAACCCGCCTGGGACCACCGCGCCTCGTCGCGGGGATCCTCCAGGAAACGGCAGGGCCATTTGAAGGCCACGCAGGACCACACAAATCCGATGGCGGCCAGGATGCACAAAGTCTGCCACACCACCACCCCCCCCGCCGATGAGGCGCGAACCCTGCCCGAATCGGGTTGGACTCCAGTACTCATCACATGTATAAATATAACGCCGATGGTCGGTAAAAGTTAAGGTGCCGGGGCGTAGCTCAGCCTGGTAGTCCCGACGCCCGCCACCACTGGTGGCGAGGTCGGGATTGGAAGCTGAAAGTCGCAAGCGTAAACGAGAGAGTAGGGACGGGGCGTAGCTCAGTCTGGTAGAGCGTCAGCTTTGGGAGCTGAAAGTCACGCGTTCAAATCGCGTCGCCCCGACCACTTCCCGCTTCGCCACAACTCCGCGGGACAAGCCGCGTTTGGACGAAGATAGATCGCCCCCCGGATCCGGCGAGGACGATTCCCATGGTCGGGTCAGGCACGCAGACGGAGGCCTTGAGCGACGGTCCTGAAGAACTGTCCGGAGCGAAGGGCCCGCCAGCTCTGTCTCAGGATACGACCCGGGTGTCCTTCGATCGCCCGGATAACGGCATGGAACTCCGCATCCATCCTGGCCGCCGCCTCGGCCCCGCCCCAGATGGCTTGCGGGCGCGGCAAGTTCCACGGATCGAGTGCCCAGCGCGTCCAGTCCGTCAGGGGGGGCGGGGCATCCGATTCGATTTCCTTGCAGATCGGCGCCTCGATCTGGCAGGGAAAAGGGTGCAGCGAAAAGGAGGGGAAGCCCAAGGCGCCAAGCATCCGGACCACCCGCCGCGGTTCCCCGAGGCGTTCCTCCGGCCCGCCCATCCAGACTTCGGCATGGGGCTGGATGCCCGATTGCTCCAGGAGGCGAAGCGTTTGGGCGAGTTCCCGCGCATCGAGGATGCATCCATACTTGCGCAAGTTGACGCGGTCGCAGGAGGGAAGCAGAAAAACAACACGACGACATTGGGCGGCATGCATCCGGCTGATGGTATCGGAAGACAGGAAGGTGGGAAGTAACTGCAAGCCCCAGGGGATGGCATTGCGAACCTGGAGAAGAGCGTCGCACCAGTGATCCAGGCGGGTGGGGGTCCAGACGCCCGGGGGATCGGCCAGGAAAAGCTCAGCTAAGCCCTTGTTAGTGGCCTTCTGCATGCAGGAGGCGAAGTGATCCAGGCGCCAGATCCGCAGGGGCTCTCGCGCGGCGCCGAAAGCGCGATCGGCGGGACAACGGGTATGACCGCGGGAAAGCCGGGCGTTGATGCGACACCCGCCCGAGCCCGGAGCCCCGGCATACGCCGACAGGAAAATGCCCTGCCAGTCCGGCAGGTACAGGCTGTTCAAGTCGCCCAGCCAGTGGGCATGTTTCGAACCCGATCCCTGGGAAATCAATCCCGGCACGCGATGCAGCCTCGTCTCCATCGTGAAAAAGTCGAGGAGGCTGTGAAGGATGGGTTCCGGATCTCCCGCCAGGACAAAATCCGTACGCGGCAGGGCCAGGGCTGCTTCCGGAAACTGGGAGGGATGCGGACCGCAGAGACCGGTGGGAAGGCTGGGAAAGGCGCGCTTCAAGATGTCCAGCAACCCCATGGTTTGCCCGAGTCCCGAGGTGGCGGTGTTCAGAATGGCCACGCGCGGCTCGGGGACCTGGCGGACAGCCGCCAGGAGCTCCGTTTCGATGGAACTGTAGAACCGGGTGTCCAATAGCGAAGCCATATGCCCGGACCGCTGATTCAGATAGGATTGCAGGCAAAGAAGATCCCACGGCGGAGACAACGGAGGGGGGAGGGGTCCCCGCAGGCCCCGTGGGGGCACCGGCCGCGCCACGTCAGGCGGTTGAATCAGCAATACATTCACTTGCAGAACACTCCGCGAATAAGCTAAATGGTCGCGGATGACAGGGGAACTGGTCCCCCCACCCACAGCACCCAGCACAACAGCAGCATACCGAAAACAAGGGAAGCTGTACAGCACAGATGCAAGTACTTGATTGTGATATCCTTGTCGTTGGGAGCGGCCTGGCCGGACTCGTGGCGGCTCTACGGCTGGGCCGGAAGTCCCGGGTTATCCTGGCGACCAAGCGGGCGCCCGACGAAAGCAATACGGCTTATGCGCAGGGCGGCATCGCCTGTGTCATGGACCCGGAGGACAGCTTGGAGGAGCATGTCCGGGACACCCTGGGCGCGGGGGTCGGCCTTTGCCGGGAGACGGTGGTTCGCGCCATCCTGGCGGAAGGGGCGGCCCGGGTTCGCGAACTGGAACAGTTGGGGGTGCGTTTCGAGCGGCGCACGGGCCGCGCGGAGGAGTATGACCTCGGCCAGGAGGGCGGACACTCCCGGCGGCGGGTCCTGCACGCGGGCGACATGACCGGGCGGGAGATCATCCGCGTGCTGGTGGACCAGGCGGAGCGCCATCCGAACATCGAGATCCGTCCGGATTTGATGGCCATTGACCTGGTGACGACAGGGTGGTTAAAGCAGCCCGGGCCCAACCGTTGCCTTGGGGCCTACCTGCTGGATCGGTCGAACGGCGAGGTCCTGGCCGTTCGCGCTGACCACACGGTGCTGGCCACCGGCGGCGCCGGCAAGGTCTATCTCTACACGAGCAACCCGGACATCGCCACGGGCGATGGCCTGGCCATGGCCTGGCGGGCCGGCCTGCCCATCCTCAACCTCGAGTTCGTGCAGTTCCATCCCACCTGCCTTTACCATCCCGAGGCCAAATCTTTCCTGATCAGCGAGGCCGTGCGGGGCGAAGGGGGCGTCCTGGTGAACGCCGCCGGGGAATCGTTCATGGAGAAGTACGATGCCCGCGGTTCCCTGGCGCCCCGCGATATTGTGGCGCGCGCGATTGACAACGAGATGAAAACGCGCGGCGACCGGTGCGTGTACCTGGATATCACACACCGCTCGACGCGGTTCCTGCGACACCGCTTTCCCAATATCTTCACCACCTGCTTGAAGTTTGACATCCACATGGCCCGGATGCCGATCCCGGTCGTGCCCGCCGCTCATTATTTCTGCGGGGGAGTGGAGGCCGGCGTGGACGGCCATACCCGGCTGCCGGGCCTCTACGCCTGCGGAGAGGTCGCCTGCACCGGCCTGCACGGCGCCAACCGGCTGGCGAGCAACTCCCTCCTGGAAGCGCTCGTGACCTCCCACGTGACGGCGGAGGCGATCCTGGACCAGCCGGCTTCCGGCCGGGCGCCGCGGTGCGAGATCCCGGCCTGGCAGTCCGGCGCCGCCGTGCCCAGTGACGAGGGCATTGTGGTGGAGCACAACTGGAACGAAGTGCGCACGGCCATGTGGGACTACGTGGGCATCGTGCGCACGGACCGGCGGCTGGAACGCGCCATGCGCCGCATTCGGAACCTGCGCCGCGAGATCCGCCAGTACTACCTCGATACCCTGATCACGCCCGACATCCTGGAACTGCGGAATATCGCCGACGTGGCGGAACTGGTCGTCCGCTCGGCGCAGCAGCGCCGGGAGAGCCGGGGATTACATTACACCCTCGATTACCCGGAGACCGACCTCTCCCGGCCCGCCGCCGAGACGCGCCTTCAGGATCCACCCGGCGGCGCCGTCTCCGAACGGCTGGATTGAACCGGCCCGGACACGACCAGCGCACGTTCGATGAAGAACGTCACGCACCCCAGGACAAAGAGGACCGTGGTCACCCACAGGGCAATGGCCGGAATGATGCCCCCCTGGCCGATCTTCCCCGCGGAATCTCTCATCAAGTTTGTCAGCATCAGGCTCAACAGGATGGCCGCCAGGCCTCTCGTCAAGTAACGGAAAAAAACCTCCCATTGGAGGCGACGTCGGCCCGCCTCCTCTCCCGGAGCGGGGATACGAATCAGACGGTGTGCGGGAAAGCTGACCAGGAGCGCGTAAAACACGACTTCCTCCGCCGGGGAGGCGTAGTGGCCCAAGTCCTGCAA
>JAHJJH010000104.1 GCA_018823105.1 Verrucomicrobiota bacterium
GATCGGACATCCGAAACAACTCAATAACTGCGGCTGGTGCTGGCCACTTTGCGGAGGAAGGCCAGCTCGTGCAGCACGACGCCGGTTCCTTCTGCGACCGCGCTCAGGGGATCCTCGGCCACATGGACCGGCAGGCCCGTCTGCTCGGCCACCAGCTTATCAATCCCCCGCAGCAGCGCGCCGCCGCCGGCCAGCACGATGCCCCGGTCCACGAGGTCCGCGCACAGCTCCGGCGGACAGCGTTCCAGGGTTATGCGCACGGCCTCGACGATGGCGGTGATCGGTTCCTGCAAAGCGTTTCTGATTTCCTCGGATGTCACGGTCAAGGTCTTGGGCAGACCGGCCACCAGGTCGCGGCCCTTGACCTCCATGCTCGTCTCTTCTCCCTGGGGATAGGCCGAGCCGATGGCGATCTTGATTTCCTCGGCGGTGCGCTCCCCTATCATTAAATTATAAACCCGCTTCATGTACTGGACGATCGCCTCGTCCATTTCGTTGCCGCCCACCCGGACGCTCCGGCTAAGCACGATGCCGGCGAGCGAGATCAACGCCACCTCCGTGGTGCCGCCGCCGATATCCACAATCATGTTGCCCGCCGGTTCCTGGACCGGCAGGCCCACGCCGATGGCGGCCGCCATCGGCTCCTCGATCAGGTACACCTCGCGCGCCCCGGCATGGGTGGCCGAATCCTTCACGGCGCGCTTTTCCACCTCGGTAATGCCGCTGGGGACCGCCACGATCACGCGGGGGCGGATCAGCATGCGGCGATTGTGCACTTTGCGCATGAAATAACGGAGCATGGCCTCGGTGATCTCGAAATCCGCGATCACTCCGGCCTTCAGGGGGCGGATGGCCACGATATTGCCCGGCGTGCGGCCGAGCATCCGCCTGGCCTCTTCGCCCACGGCCAGCACCCGGTTGGTGCCCGCCTGGATGGCCACCACGGACGGCTCCCGGATCACGATCCCGCGGTCCTTGACATAGACCAGCGTGTTGGCCGTGCCCAGGTCAATACCGATATCACTGGAAAAAAGCCCTAGCAGTCGGTCGAACATGAAAGTTCCCTTAAGCCTCGCTGTACTCCGTTCCGGCGCGTACTTTGCGACAACGCCGCGCACAGCGTCAAGCGATAAAAACCGGGCCGGCCCGCGGAAACCCGGTCCGCGCACCGTCCCGGGCGGCCCGTCATGGTCATGACAAGGCGCGGAAACGAAAGCCCGTCGCACTCAAGCCGCGGCGGACGGCTCCCCGTGCGGATCAGGCCGGACAGCCTGAACGTAGCTGACGCCGATCAGCGCCCGCGTGATCGTGGAGTTGTCCAGCAGGTGGCGCATATCCACGAACTCGCCCTCCTGCACGACGCGGCGGATCTCGCCCTCCAGGTCGGTCGGGCGCTCGGGGAAGGGCTGCTCCTTGAAGATCACCGCGTGGTTGTGCAGCAGCTCGGTCTTGGCCCCGATGTTCGCAGGATGAAGATAAAAGGCCTTGTTCAACTCCGCGGCGTCGAAGGCGTCCAGCGGGCCGGTCAGGTCGGCGCCGACCCCGCACGCGAGCAGGGTGACATCGCGATGCCGCGGCTCCCGGTCGCACGCCATCCATTCGCCGATGTTCGAGGGGTCGGTGATCAAGCCCCCGTTGGCCGGCGCGAACGGCGCCACGGGCGAGCGCAGAACACCCGAGCCGTACACGGCCGCGGCCTGGCCGCGGAGCGCCAAGCCCAGGAGCCCCTTGAAATCGGCCCGCCGCCGGCGGGCCAGTTGGAACAGGTCGCGATACAACTGCGAAATCGTCGTGCCCGCGGCGTCCCGGCTTTCAAAAACCATGAACTCGTCGAAGCCGCCCGCGAGAGAGATGTTGTAGCCGGTGCGGACCATGACGCCGCCCTTGTCCACCTTGGGAATCAGGAAATCGGGCGTGTCGTGACCGTCGGTCGGCAGCCAGACCATCGTACCGCCGATGGTGATCATCTCGCCCATGATCTCGAAGAAATCCTCCGGCGCGCGGCCGAGGCCACCGAGCCCGATGGAATATTCCGTCTCGAAGAACCGCTTGGACAGCAGGTCTTGCGGGGTCACGCGGGCATGGAGCACGTCGCGAACGTCCCCGAGCACTTCCACGGCGCCCGGTCCACCGCCGGCTTTCATGATGCGGACGGCGCCTTGATCCATGGAGGCGGTTTCCAGATGGTCCCAGTTCTCCTGGTTATGCTTGCGGAGGGCTATGCGCCGCGCGCTGATGCGGGCCTTTTCGACGCTGTCGAACTGCGGCAGCACGTCGGAAAAGCCCGTCACCTCCAGCACTTCCCGACAATAGTTCTGAAGGCTGGCCAGGATCAGCGCCCCGCCGCGCCTCGCGAGTTCCTTGTGGATCGGCAGCAGGACGCGAATCCCGGCGCTGCTGATGTAATCCACGCGCGTCATGTCCAGCAGCACGCAGACCACATCCGCGCCGAAGTCCCGTTTCAGACAGGCGGCCAGTTCCCCCGATCCGAAGGCATCCAAGCGCCCCTCCAGCGCCAGGCTCAACACCCGGTCGGCCAGCCGCGCGGTGATATTCATCGGTATGGATTTTAGTACGAGGAAGAGCCCAGGCACAACCCGCGATTGTGCGCCAAAAGGCTTGCGGAAGTGGAAAAGCCTGTGGAAGACTGCTCGCCGGTCTCCGGGGGATGAATTGCCGATGAGCGGCTGGATGAAAGGGGCGTTGACGGGCGCCGTGCTGGTGACGGTGCTCTGGCTCCTTGCGCCCCAGCGCGCGATCCGCCACGAGGACGGCGCGGTCGAGCTTACCTTCATGGGCCCGGACGGGCCGATCAAGGGCGCCCTGGAGGATTCCATCCGCGAGTTCGAGCGCTTAAGCCGCCTGCGCCACGAGGCCGATCCGTCGTATCCGATCTATCGCGTCATCTCGGGCCAGCACGCGTCGCGCAACCAGGTGGAGGATCCCACCCGCTTCATCGTCAGTGTCGCGGGCGGCATGCCGCCGGACGTGATATTTTTTGACCGTTTCGCCATCACCGAGTGGGCGGCCCGCGGAACATTCCTGCCGCTGGATGACCACCTGGCCCGCGACGAGCAGACGTGGGCGGCCTGGCAAGCCGACGAGTCGGCACCCGAGCCGTGGCCCGGCGCGCGCGAGGAGCCGCCGCGCGCGAAGGGCGCCTCCGCCCTGGCCGCCATCGAGCCGATCCGCGAGACGAATTTCTTTGCCTCGTGCTGGAACGAGGCGGTCTATCGCAATCCGCTGACGGACGATTCGGCGGTGTACGGAATTCCCAACAACGCGGACAACCGCGTGCTGCTCTACAACAAGGACATCCTGGTCCGCCACGGCTACACCAACGCGCAGGGCGAGGCTCGCCCCCCGAGGACGTGGGAGGAGCTGGAGGAAATGGCGATCGCGATGACCGAGCGCGACGCGCAGGGCAAGATCAAGACCATCGGCTTTATCCCGAACTACGGCAATTCGTGGCTCTACCTCTATGGCTGGCAGGCCGGCGGCGAGTTCATGAGCGAGGAGGGCCGGCGCTGCACGCTGAACGATCCGCGGATCGCCGAGGCGCTTGATTTCATGACGCGCATCTACGACGAACTCGGCGGCGCGAGCGACGTGTACGCGTTCCAGACTTCGTTCCAGGGTGACGCGCTGGACCCGTTCATCCAGGGCAAGGTCGCGATGAAGATTGACGGGGTCTGGATTCTGAGCTCGCTCGCGTTTTACGGGCGCGATCTCAACTTCGGTTCCGCGCCGCCGCCGATGCCGAAGCGCGAACTGGACGCCGGCCGTGAGCCGATCTCCTGGGTGGGCGGCTGGGCGTACGCCATCCCTTCCACGGCGCGCCAGCCGGATGGCGCCTGGGAGCTGATCCGGTACCTGGTGAGCCGGCGGTCGCTCGAGATCATGCTGGAGAGCGAGTATTTCACCTACGCCAGCCAAGGGCGGCCGTACATGCCGCGGCAGTACCCGAACCGCGCGCAGAACGATTTCGCGTACGAGAAATACGTCGAGCGCAATCCCAACATGGAGCCGAAGTTCAAGGCGGCGATGAAGCAGTTCAACGACCTGCTGCCGAATTCGCGGTTCCGCCCCGTGACGCCCGTCGGCCAGAAGCTCTGGAACGCACAGATCTGGGCCATGGAGGACGCGATCTTCCACAAGAAAAGTCCGAAGGAGTCGCTGGATTACTACACGGCCATCGTGCAGCGCGACCTGAACCTGCTGCTCGATCCGCCGAAGGGCACGCCGGTCCGGAGCTGGGGCTGGTTTTTCTGGGTGTACGGCGTGCTGGTCGTGCTGGCCGTGGCCGGCGCGTGGTGGTGGGACACGCGGCGCAAGGGGCTGGAGGGCTTGCGCACCGCCTACTTCCGGGCCGAGTGGCGCGGGGGCGTGGCCTGCGCCCTGCCGTTCCTGATCGGGCTGATCGTGTTCACCGGCGGCCCGCTGCTCTTCTCGATCATCATCAGCTTCTGCCGGTTCGACGTGCTGAACCCGGCGGTGTTCACCGGCCTTCGGAACTACACCTTCATGTTCCGCGGCGACGAGCTGTTCTGGAAGTCGCTCTACAACACCGTGTTCATGGTGCTCGGCATCCCGCTGGGCATGGTGCTGGGGCTGGCGATCGCACTGCTGCTGAACCTCAAGGTGCGCGGGGTGGCGGTCTGGCGGACGTTCTTCTACCTGCCGAGCATCGTGCCGGCCGTGGCGGCGAGCATCCTCTGGATGTGGATGTTCAACCCGCAGAGCGGGCTGCTGAACGCGATGCTGGGGGCGGTCGGGATCGAGGGCCCGAACTGGCTGCAGGACGAGCACACGAGCAAGTGGGCGCTGATCCTGATGGGCCTGTGGGGCGCGGGCGGCGGGATGATCATCTGGCTCGCCGGGCTCAAGGGCATCAGCGAGAGCTACTACGAGGCCGCGGCGATCGACGGCGCGGGGACGTGGCACAAGTTCATTTACATCACCCTGCCGATGCTCACGCCCTACATCTTCTTCAATCTCGTCATGGGCCTGATCGGCACGTTTCAGATTTTCACCCAGGCCTTCATCATGACCGCCGGCGGCCCGGTGAATTCGACGCTGTTCTACGCCTATCACCTTTTCAACAACGCCTTCCGCTACCTGAACATGGGCTACGCCGCCGCGATGGCGTGGTTCCTGTTCCTCATCGTCGTCGTGCTGACGGCGATCCAGATGAAAATTTCCGGGAAGTGGGTGCATTATGAAGGGGAATGAAGAGAACGCGGAACGCGAAATGATGAACGATGAAGGTAGGGCGCGTTGGCTCAACGCGCCGCATCTCCGGCGGCTTGAGCCAAGCCGCCCTACCTGCTTGTTGAACAGAATATGACAACGTCCTCACAATCCGACTTCGTACGTCGCCGCCTCGCCGGCTTGAGCCGCGCGCTGTTGATCTACGGCCTGCTGCTCGGCGGGGCCGTGGTCTTCGCGCTGCCGTTCGCGTGGATGATCGGGACCAGCTTCAAGGTGGACCGCGAGATATTCGGCGGCAAGATCACGATCTTCCCCATGCGGCCCGTGCCGGCCCGCGCGTCGCCGTACATGGACGCGCGGTATTATCGTGAGCCGGATGATCCCAATTACCCGCGCGTGCGGCCGGTGATCGAACAGGTCCTGGCGGAGGCGAACGTCGGGTCGGCGGATATCCTCGCCCCCGGCCTGTACCAGCGCCTGCAGCAGACCTTGCCCGCCGCCGCGTGGCAGGGGACGGACGAAGTCCTGGGCGCGGCCGTCAGGGCGAAACTGACGCCTGACCTGATCGAAGAAGTGCACGAGCGCGTGGCGCGCGCACTGCTGCTGGGACCCGTCCGCGTGCGCAGTTTCGACCTGCAGGAGGCCGACCTGACCGAGGGGCGACCGGTCTCCGCGTTCTGGACCGTCGAGAGCCGCGTGACGGCCCACCTCGTGGATGAAGCCGACGCCAAGCCGCCCGCCGCGGCGCTGGCGTATGATTTCGGCGACGAGCGCAATGCGGAAATCCGGCTGACCGCGATGCTGGACCTGCCGTTCGGGGCCGACCGGTTGCACCGCGTGCAGCTCTTCCTGCGTCCGGACGATTCGTGGCATCCGCTCGAGTTCACGCTCGAGAAAGGCGGGGTGCTGTACCGCGGCCGGCGCCCGGAATACCTCGGTAATTTCAACTGGGGCAGCGTCACCCTGCAGGAAGTCGGGCCGGACGACGAGTCCACGAAGATCCGGCTGTGGCTGCCGTACGAGCGGGTGGCGGCGGGTCCGCCGTACGAATCGCGGCCGGACAAGGCCAGGCTGACGGTGGTGATGCGCCGGAATTCGCAGGCCGGGGCGTGGTGGGCCAAGGTCAAGCGCAACTACCGGGGCGCGCTGGATTATCTTCCCTTCTGGCGCTACGCCGCCACCAGCGTGTTCCTGGTCATCCTCAATATCGCCGGCAATATCTTCTCCTGCTCTCTCGTGGCCTACGCCTTCGCCCGCCTGCGCTGGCCGGGCCGCGACTTGAGCTTCGGGATCATGATGGCGACGATGATGATTCCGCCGCAGGTGACGATGATCCCGTACTTCCTGATCATCAAGTCGCTGGGCTGGTATAACACGCTCACGCCGCTCTGGTTCGTCAGCTTCTTCGGCAACGCGTTTAATATTTTCCTGCTGCGCCAGTTCATGAAGGGGATCCCGCGCGACCTCGAGGATGCGGCGAAGATAGACGGCTGCAACGTGTGGCAGGTGTACTGGAACGTCATCCTGCCGCTGATCAAGCCCACGCTGGCGTGCATTGCGATCTTCACGTTCATGGGCGTATGGAACGACTTCATGGGCCCGCTGATTTACTTGAGCGACCAGCGGCTCTATCCCCTGTCGCTGGGCCTCTACGCCTTCAACGTGCAGGCGGGCGGCAACTACGGGATGATGATGGCCGGCTCGCTGCTGATGACCTTGCCGGTGGTCCTGATATTCTTCTTCGCCCAGAAGTACTTCATCCAAGGCGTGACCCTGACGGGGATGAAGGGGTAAGGGCGTAAAAAGAAGGTACTGCAAGCCGCGTCAACATCGTGTATTTAGAGCCTTCCCCAAGAGGCTATACAGGGAGATGCGTGTATGATGAAGCTCAACGAGGTTTTGAAGCGGTTAAAGTCCAACTACTCGCCCGAACTTTTTACCCAGGAGGTCATATCCGCCGTTGAAGGCCGATTGAGCGAGCGAAAAGGGAAAATCTATGCATCCTGTCAGATTCGCGGCAAGGACGTTCTGGCAAAACCCGAAGAAATCGTCCGGCAGCTTTGGGTCGCCGCTCTTATGTATCAGTTTTCCTACCCACGGCAACTGATTGCCGTGGAGTACCCGATCACATTTGGACGTGATACTTCGAAACGTGCCGACATCGTCGTGTTCGATTCCGAACGGGCGAATGTTCCCTACATTCTCATTGAGGTCAAACAGGCCACGGCCAAGAGTGGTAAAGAACAACTCAAGTCTTACACACACGCTACAGGAGCGCCTCTGGCCATTTGGAGCAACGGAATTGAGAAGATCATCTGGCATCGTAAGAATCCGAATTATTTTGTCGAAATACCAGCCCTGCCCACAGCCCACGAGACGATTGACCAGGTGGCCGGCCAGCCATGGACCATTGGCACTCTAGCCCGGATTATTCATGAACGGGGCTAAAATTCCTTAAAAAAGAAGTGGAAAACCTTATTTAACCTGTTATTGTTGAGTTAGTTAGAACAACATAACAGAAAGGTTTTCCATGAGTAATCTGACACA
>JAHJJH010000007.1 GCA_018823105.1 Verrucomicrobiota bacterium
CCGCCTTTGCCGGCAAGACGCCCGGCGACGGGCTTCGGGTGTATCTCAGTCGCAACGTGACGCTCAACGGCGTGGAGTCCTACGGCAATGCGCGCCACGGGATCTGCGTGGGCACGATCGGCCAGTATGGGGACCTCGGGGGCAGCGAGCCGTGCAAAGACAACACCCTGACCAGCCTGAAGGCGCATGACAACGCCGCCGCCGGCATTGCCGTCGAGGGCGTCGGGACCCGGGATTGTCCTGTCATGGGCAGCACGTTCACGGGCAACGGCACGGGCGTGCTGGTCCAGACCGGCGCGATCACCCGCGTCAACAGCAGCATGATCTTTGGCAACGCGACCGGCATGCGCAACACGACCACAGGGATGGTCAATGCCGTCAGCAATTGGTGGGGTTCCTACGCGGGGCCTGGAGGTACGGATGGGGGCGGGCGCACCGGCGACAAGGTATCCGCAAATGTGGACTACAACCCGTGGACGTTCGGCCGGTACGGCGCGGATCATGATGGGGATGGCCTGGCGGATGCCGACGACCCGGACGATGAAAACGACGGCTTGGCTGATACCGCCGAAGTCTATACGTACTATTCGGACCCGCTGAATGCCGATACGGACGGAGACCAGATGCCGGACGGCTGGGAAATTGCCCACAACCTGAATCCGATGAACAGCGCCGACGCCGCCCAGGATGCGGACGGCGACTTGGTCAGCAATTACAGAGAGTATCTTGCCGACACGGATCCGAGGGACAAGGCCTCCTTCTTCTGGATCAATACCGTGAAGCTCGCCGATAATCCCGCGGTCGTTTTCCGCTGCTCCACCAGCCGCGTCTATACTTTAACATGCTCGGTGAAAGCCGCTGGGCCGTGGGACAACGTGCCGGGACAAACCCGCGTTCGCGGGGCGCCCGGCGGCACGATGACCATGATCGGCACCACGTGCGGCGTCTATCGCGTTCGCGTGGCAATACCCTGAAATGGTGTGGCCGGCCCTGGTCCGTCATCCTTCTTAATGTCCGTCCCCCCTGCCGCGCCATCCCGACGCGCTTCGCGGTCGGGATGGCGGGGACGACGGGACCCCGCTTTCAGCGGGGTAAACTCGAACCTTGCCCCGCCTCCGGCGGGGCCGCAACACCCAGGTCGGCAAGAAAACGTTTTGCTCCACGGGCCTTGATCTGGCGCTCGAGTTGCCGGGCGGTGATGCTGTCCGGCGTCGAAGTAATCCAGATTTCAGTCCAATCGGAGGCGCGTGCTGTCCAGGCGGACTGGCCCTTGCGGTGCTGACGTTGACGTTTGAATCGGAAGCGGGAGATGCCGGTATAGAATTGGTCCAGCGATGGTGAATACAGGATATAGATGTACATGAGACTGCACAAATAAGGGCGCAGGAATTGGCGGGGACGACGGGACTCGAACCCGCAACACCCAGATCGACAATCTGGTACTCTAACCAATTGAGCTACGTCCCCAGCCCGCCAATTCCTGCACCCTTACAAGCACCAAAGAACCAAACTCCGGGTCCGACGGGATCCCGCCAAAGGCGGGGCAGGCTCGAACCTTGCCCCGCGTCCCGCGGGGCCGCAACACCCAGATCGACAATCTGGTATCCCGCCCCTGGCGGGACAAGCTCTAACTTTATCCCGCCGTCGGCGGGACAATTGAGCTACGTCCCCACTCCATCGCAAGACGGGAGCAGTGTAGTCGGCGGCGCCCGTTTTTCAAGCGGAAAACGCGGGCCGCTTCTCAGAAGCTTTCCAGCGGGTGGATCAGCAGGCCGTCGCGCAGCTTGGGCTCGAACCAGGTGCTCTTCGGCGGCATGGTCAGCCCGCGGTCGGAGACGGCCATCAGTTGCTCCACCGTGGTCGGGTACAGCGAAAAAGCCGCGGCGGCCCGCCCGCTCCGGACGCGCGCTTCGAGCTCCTTCGTGCCGTGGATACCGCCGACGAATTCGATGCGCGGATTCTTCCGCGGATCGTCAATGCCCAGCACCGGCCCGAGCAGGCGATCCTGCAAGACGCTGACGTCGAGCGAGGCGACCGGGTCCTCCATCGCGGCCGAGGGCCAGGAAAGGCGAACCCATCGGTCCTTCAGGAACAGATGAACGCGCCCCGAATGCTCCGGCGCGGGATGGGCGGCCGGGGTCACTTCAAACCGTTCGCCGACCGCGCGAAGAAACGCCTCGGCGGTCAGGCCGTTCAGGTCGCGGACGCAGCGATTGTACGGCAGGATCTTCAAGCGGCCGGCGGGGAAGAGCACGGCGAGGAACCAGTTGAACTCCTCCTCGCCGGTGCCGGCCTTCGTGGCGGTGCGGCGTTCCCGTGCGACGCGCGCGGCGGCCGCGGCGCGATGATGGCCGTCGGCGATGTAGACCACCGGGACGGCCGCAAAAAGGCGCTCCAGCGCCGCCGTGTCCCGGGCCTTCCATACCGTGTGACGAATACCGTCCGGCGCGGTCAGGTCGTAAAGAGGTTCCTGGCAGCTCTCTTCCTCCACGAGGCGGTCTATCGCCGGCTGGTCGCGGTAGGCCAGCAGGACAGGGCCGGTATGTGCCCCCAGGGCCACCAGGTGGCGGGTCCGATCGTCCTCCGGGGCCTGCCGCGTTTTCTCGTGTTTGCGGATCACGTTGTGCTGGTAGTCATCCACATGACAGACGGCGAACACGCCGGTCTGCGTGTGTGAGCCCCAGGTCAGCCGGTAGAGATAAAGGCCGGGCGTGGAATCGGCGAACAGCGTGCCGCGATCCCGAAACGCCGCGAAGTTCGCCGCCGCGGTCCGGTAGACGAGGTCGTCGTGCGGATCCGTGCCGTCGGGCAGATCAATTTCCGCGCGGGAAACGTGGAAGAAGCAGTCCGGGTTGCCCTCCGCCTGGCGCCGGGCCTCGGCGGTATCCACGACGTCATAGGGCGGGCTGGCGATCCGCGCGGCTCGATCCGGCGGAGGGCGATAGGCCTGGAATCCTTTGATGCGCATGGGTCAAATCCTTGTCTGGCGTTTTCTTCCGTCACACGGCGGGTGTCGTATAGCACGGTCCGGCGCCTTTGTCCACGGCGAGTGTCAGGCCTGCGCGGCGGCGGCGCGGTCGAGCACCTCGCGGACGGTGCGGGCCAGGGCGTGCGCTTCGTACGGCTTTTGCACGAAGGCCTGGGGCGCGATTTCAGGCTTCAGTTCGGACGAAGCGGGGTCCAGCGCGTATCCGCTGGAGATGATCACGGGCATCCGGGGCGCCAGCGCGCGGATTCGCCGCAGGGTTTCGATCCCGGAGATCTCGGGCATGGTCAAGTCGAGCAGGACCAGGTCCGGCGGGCTTTCCTCGATCCGGCGCAGGGCCGTCGCGCCATCCGGCGCTTCCTCGACGGTATAGCCCCACCGGTGCAGGATGGCTTGGACGATTTCGCGAATGGAGGCTTCATCATCCACCACCAGGATGCGTTCCCGGCCGCCCTTCACCACCGGCTCGGCGGCCGACAGGGGCGCCGCGCCAACGGGCTGCGGCTGACGGGGCAAGTAGAGGCAGAAGGTGGTGCCGTGATTGACTTCGGAATAGCAGGTGATCCAGCCCCCGTGCTGTTTGACGATGCCGTAGGACATGGCCAGGCCGAGGCCGGTCCCCTTGCCGGGCGCCTTCGTGGTGAAGAAAGGCTCAAACAAGTGTCGTTGTGCCTCGGGCGTCATCCCGTGGCCCGAGTCTTCGATGGTGATTTTGACGAAGGCTCCTTCGCGGGCGTCGAGCCACTGGCGGGCCTCGCTGGGTTCGATGCGGACGTTCCGCGTGCGGAGGGTCAGGCGTCCGCCTTGGGGCATGGCGTCCACGGAGTTCATGCACAGGTTCATCAGGATCTGATGGATCTGGGTGGCGTCCGCGGCGACCTCCCACACGTCGGTCTGCAATTCCATGCGGAATTCAATCTGCGGGTGGATGCTGTGGCGGAGCAGTTCGTGGAGTTCGCGGACGATGCGGTTGACGGAGCAGGACTGCAACCGCAGGGAACTGCGGCGTGAAAAGCCCAGCAACTGGTTGATCATTTCGGCCGCGCGGCGGGCGGCCTGACGCGCCGGCTCGAGGTACTGCCGCACGCTGGCGGTGCGGGACAGCTCCATGTCGGCCATGGACAGGTTGCCGAGGATGCCGGTGAGCAGGTTATTGAAATCGTGAGCGATGCCGCCGGCCAGGCGGCCGATGGCTTCCATCTTCTGGGCCTGCCGCAGTTCATCCTCGAGCTCCCGCTGGCGGGTCAGGTCGCGGAACATCCAGAGGCGGGCAAACACCTCGCCGCCGGGCCCGGTCGCCGGGGCGGAATAGACGGAGAGGGTCTGCCGGCGCGGCGAGACGATCTCCCATTCCTCGACGGCGATATCCGCCGGATTCTTGCTGAATTGTCCGACCCGGAAGACATCCGTCGTCCCGGCGGCCAGTTTCCCGCGGATCAACTCGGCCAGGTGGGAAAGCGTGGCGCCCGCCACGGTGTGGGGGGCCAGGTCAAACAGATCGGCGACGCGCTGGTTGGCGGTGAGAACCCGGCCGGAGGGCCATTCGACCATCAGCAGGCCGTCCGCGATGGATTCATAAGCCGCCCGCAGGTGCGCGCTGATCTGTTCGAGTTTCTGCTGGGATTCCTGCAGCCGGCCGGTGCGCTGCTCGACCAGGCGCTCCAGGTTGGATCGGTGCTGGCGGACCTCGCGGATCATGTGGTTGAAGGCCTCCGCCAGTTTCTGGATTTCGCGCGTCCCCTTCTGGGGCACCGTTACGGCCAGGTCTCCCTGGGCCACGCGATGCGCGGCGGCGGCCGCCTCGATAATGGGCTGGGCGAGCCGGCGGCTTTGCAGGTTGCCGAGGAGGTACACGATGGCCAGGGTGATGATGACCATCCCGGTTAAGAGCAGAAGCCCTGTCAGCAGGGGGGTCAGGATTTCGCGGTAGGGGCGGAGGCCGACGAGAATCCAGGGTTGTGTGGTGCCGATACGATTCGGCCCGAGAACCGTGGCCACATAGGTGAAACGCTGCCCGTCGGCCTGCTTGTAGAAGCCTTCCGGGTTGCGGACCCAGAAGCCCGCTGGCAGGCCGGCGTCGAACTGCTGCAATTGCCGCCCCCGGGTGGGATGTTGCAGGACGTTGCCATGGATGTCCACGAGCATGAGAAAGCCCTGCTGGCCGAGTCGCAGCCCCCGTATGGTTTCCGACACGCGCTCAAAGGGGACGCGAGCACACATGACATATCGGACCCGGCCGTCCTCGCCGGCGATCGGCGTGAAGAAGCGAATGAACAACTCGTCCTTGCCGATGACCCGGCCGGGCGGTGAGATGACGCTCCGACCCTCGAGCGCTTTGCGGAAACCGTCGGTATATTGCTCGGTTTCCAAGTTTTCATACGTGGAAGAGGTCACGAGGATGCCCTGCCGATCGTATACCGTGATGTCCGCGAACATCCGGCTGAGCGGTTTGACCTGTTGAAGGTCGTTCAGCAGTGCATTGACGTCGGCGCCCGGCAGCGTCCAGGTCGGGTTGGAAGCCAGGAGCTGCAGGTCGGACGCCGCCCGCTGCATGACGAAACCGATCTGTTGACCGGCCACTCTGACCAGCATGCGAAGGACCCTCATTTCGCCGTGCAGAAGCGCCCGGTAGGTGATGAACTGGGCCGTCACCAGGAAGCAGAGCAACGGCAGAAACCCCGCGAGGAAGGTGGCGGTGAGGAGCTGGGTGTGGATCGAGTGGCGGCGCGCGGCCTTCATGGAGTTGCCGTTTCGGCCGACGCCCGGGCGTCGCGGTGAAGGCGGAGCACCTCCGCCGCGGTGGAGTTATAGGCCCGCAGCCGCGCCAGGTCCGGTTTCAGATAATAGAGGCTTTTTTCCAGCAGGTCGGCGGCGGGGGCGATGGCCGGGGACTCCATCAGATCAGGGGGTAGGAGGGCCCGCGCCGCGCGGTTCGGCGTGGCATAGCGCAGGAACCCAGCGTTTTGCGCGCCAACCTCCGGCTCGAGCATGAAATCAATGAACGCCATGGCCTCTTCGATGTGTTGCCCGTCCCGCGGAATCACGAAACAATCCACCCAGAGCGGCAGGCCTTCTGACGGAAGGGCATAGCCGACCTGGGCGTTTTCCTCGGCGGCCTTCAGGATGTCCCCGTTATACACAACGCCGATCCATGCCTCGCCGGCCATCAGGGCATCCTTGGCGTCGATGCCGTCGGCGTATTCCCGGACCAGGGGGGCCTGTTGGATCAGCAGCTCGCGGGCCGCCTCGAGCTCCTGCGGCTCGCCGGAGTTCATCGGGTGGCCCAGCACGAGCAGCGCCACGGCGAAGTTTTCCTGGAAGTCGAGGGGCATCATGATCCGGCCGCGGTAGCGTTCATCCCAGAGTGCGCGCCAGCTCGAGGGCGGATCCGGGACATGGTCCTTCCGGTATCCCAGGAGGGTGAAGCCCCGCAGGTAGGGCACCGCGAAACGGCGGCTCAAGTCGGCGGGGAGGGAGTGCCCCGGCGGATCCAGGTGGGCGAGCCCCTGCAGGCGCTCGGTCTCGATCGGACGCAGCAACTGCAGATCCACCAGCGTCTTGATAACGCTGTCGTCAATAACGACCAGGTCATACCGGGCGGGATCGGAGCGGATCAGGCCCACGGCCTCGTCTTGCGTGCCGAAAGTAGTATACTCGACCTCGATGCCCGTCCTTTCGGTAAACAGCGTGAGAAGGGCGGGGTCGATATATTCCTCCCAGTTGAGCACGCGCACTAAGCGTTGGGGTTGCTCCTCAGGCTCGGGTGTGGACGATGGCCGGCCGCAGCCGCCCGCCAGGATCGCCGCGCAGATCAGCGTGATTAACCTTTTCATGGACGGTGTGCTCCTCGCTGTCGTTCATAGTAGGGTCCGGGCCGCCGGTGGTCAAGGGGGGGCCCTCCCGGCGGCTTCTTTCTCGTCGTCGAAAATCCCATTTACCGTGGATGTTCAGAAGGGGGAGGAGGCGGGGGACGAGCGGCTTTACACGGAGGTCCGGTTCCCTTACCATGCCGCACAGTAGGGCGAAAGGAGCGGAGTATGGCCCGGGCAAAGAAATCCGTGCGTTCCAAGTTCCGGCGCGTGCTGCTGAAGTTGAGCGGCGAGGCGCTGCAGGACCGCGAAGGCGGTCAAAGCTTGAGCCCCGCCATCCTGGCCTCCATTACCGGCCAGGTCCGCGCCGCGCGGGCCCTCGGTGTGCAGGTGGCCATCGTGGTCGGCGGCGGGAACATCTTCCGCGGCCTGCCCGGCGAGGGCCACGGCATAGACCGCGTCACGGGCGACTACATGGGCATGTTGGCCACGATGATCAACGCCCTGGCCCTGCAGGCCACCCTCGCGCGCCACGGCGTGGACGCGCGCGCCATCAGCGCCATCGCCATGCCGGCCATCGCGGACACCTTCTCCCGCCGCACGGCCGTTCATCACCTGGACAAGGGCCGCGTCGTGGTCTTCGGCGCCGGCACGGGGAACCCCTTCTTCACCACCGACACCGCCGCCGCGCTCCGCGCCAGCGAGATCGGCGCCGACCTGCTGCTCAAGGCAACCAAGGTGGACGGCATCTACACCGACGACCCGGTCAAGAACCCCCGGGCGCGCCGGTTCAGGACCCTCACGTACCAGGAAGCCCTTCGGCGCCAGCTCAAGATCATGGACGCCGCCGCGTTTTCGCTCTGCCAGGAAAACCGGATCCCCATCATTGTCTTTAACTTCTTCAAGAAGAACGAACTGGTCCGCGCGCTGAAGGGCGAGGCCGTCGGGACCCTCGTCCGCGCCGGGTAAGCAAGGAGAAGGCCATGGAATCGCTCGACGACGTGTTGCTGGAAGCGGACGACAAGATGAGCAAGTCCGTGGAGTTCCTGCAGCAGGAGCTCTCGGGGCTGCGGACGGGGAAGGCCTCGCCGAGCCTGGTGGAGAACATCCAGGTGGAGTACTACGGCACGCAGACCCGCCTGCGCCAGCTCGCCGGCATCGCCACGCCCGAGCCGCGCCTGATCGTGATCAATCCTTATGATCCCACGTCGTTACCGGCGGTCGAAAAGGCCATCCTCGCGGCCAACATCGGCATCACGCCGATCAACGACGGCCGGATCATCCGCATCCCGATCCCGGAGTTGAGCGAGGAGCGCCGCAAGGAGATGGTCAAGGTGGGGCACCGCATGGCGGAGGAGGCCCGCGTGGCCATCCGCAACGTCCGGCGCGAGGCCAATGACCAGATCAAGGGGCTCCAGAAGAACGGAAAGGCCACCGAGGACGAGCGCGACGAGGGTCTCAAGGAAATCCAGAA
>JAHJJH010000008.1 GCA_018823105.1 Verrucomicrobiota bacterium
AGAGTATTTCGAGCCGCCGATCAATTTCTTCGCCCACATCGGCCGGCGCATCCTGCTGACCCTGCGCAACGCGGGACGGTCGCTGGCCATGCTGGGGGAAGGGATTCTTTGTATCCGCTATGCTTTCGCCAAGCGCGTGCGGCACGAGGTGCTCTTCCAGATGTTCGTCACCGGCATCAAGAGCCTGGGCGTCATCACCGTGGTGGCCATGTTCACCGGGATGATCCTTGCCTTGCAGACGGGGCTGGAGCTGCGGCGGTTCGGCCAGGAGGTTAACATCGGCACGGCCGTGGCCGTGGTCATGATGCGCGAGATGGGCCCGTTCATGACCGGGCTCATCATCGCGGCGAGCGTCGGGTCCGCCATCGCCGCCCAGATCGGCACGATGGCCGTCTCGGAGGAGATCGATGCGCTGGAACTGATGTCCATCAACCCGGTGAAGTTTCTTGTCACGCCCCGGCTCCTGGCCCTGGCCGTGATGATGCCGATCCTGACGGTGTATACAAATATCCTGGGCATCGTCGGCGGCGCGATCGTCGGGGCGACCCAGCTCGGGGTCTCCTTCACGGCCTACTTCGACAACGCGACACGCTACGCGGAGAACAAGGACCTGTACGTCGGGCTCGTCAAGGCCGTCCTGTTCGGGATCATCATCACGACGGTCGCCTGTCACCAGGGCTTCTCGACGTCGGAAGGCGCCGTGGGCGTCGGCCGGTCCACCCGCCGGACGGTGATCATCTCGTTCCTGACGATCCTGGTGGTGGGCTATATGGTCACGAGGCTGTTTTACGTATGATCCGGTTTGAAAAAGTCACCCGGCGCCTGGGCGGTCGGCTGGTGCTGGATGAGGTGGATTTTGAAATCCAGAAGGGGGAGACCTTTGTCATCGTCGGTTCCTCCGGCGCGGGGAAGAGCGTGACGCTCAAGCACATGGTCCGGCTGCTGACCCCGGACAGCGGCCGGGTGTGGGTCGGCGACGACGTGGTCAGCGAGGCGCGCGGCGCCGACCTGGAACGGATTCGCTCGCGCTTCGGCGTCCTGTTCCAGGGCGCGGCGCTCCTGCAGTGGCTGAACGTCGGCGACAACGTCGCCCTGCCGCTCCGGGAGCATACGCACCTAAGCGAGGAGGAGATCGACCACCTGGTCGAGGAGAAGCTGCGGCTGGTCAACCTCGAGGACGTCATGGAGAAAGTCCCCGCCGACCTCTCCGGCGGCATGCGCAAGCGCGTCGGACTCGCCCGCGCGATCATCACGCAGCCGGAGATCATCCTTTACGACGAGCCGACGTCGGGCCTGGACCCGGTGACGTCCCGGACGATTGACCGGCTCATAGATAACCTGCGCCGGGAGCTGGGCGTGACCAGCGTGGTCGTGACCCACGACCTGCACAGCGCCCTGGCCATCGGCACGCGCATCGCGATGCTGCACGACGGGAATATTGTTGAAGTTTCAACGCCGGAGGAGTTTATTCGGTCCAATCAGGAAGTCGTGCGCGGCTTCCTGGATGCTCAATACATCACGCAGCGCGGGGCGTGGGAGACCTCATGAAACGCAGCCGATTGCAGGAGACTTCGATCGAAGTGACCGTGGGCGCCTTCATGTTCATGGTCCTCCTGGCCCTCGGGTTTTTCACCATCGTCTTGAGCCGCGAGAACCTCTTCGCCCGGCGCTACGAGTTGGACGTGGTCTTCCCGCACGTCCGGGGGTTGCGGCAGGGGGATAACGTGTTCGTCCGGGGCGTGGATATCGGCAAGGTCAAGGGGTTGCGCATCAGTCCTGAAGGCGTCCATGTCCTCGCCAGCCTCCAGCAACCGGTGACCCTGCGCGAGGACTACAGAATTGAGATCCTGCCCTCCTCCGTGCTGGGAGGGCGCTACCTGGGCATCTATGAAGGGTCGGACGACCATCCGGTGCTGCCACAGGTCGCGCTCATCCGGGGCGAAGCGCCGGTGGACTTTCTGGACGAGGCCACGCGGACGGTGCAGGTGGTCAAAAAGGCCCTTGAACAGGGGAAGATACTGGAAAACATCAGCGCGGCGATGGAGGGAATCCGCAACCTGACCGCCCGCCTGGAGCAGGGGGAGGGCACGCTCGGCAAGCTGCTGACCGACGACACGCTCTACACCAATCTCCAGGATATCTCCGCGGACCTGAAAGAGATCACGGCGCGCGTGAATGAAGGGAAGGGGACCATCGGGCGCCTGTTGTCCGAGGATGACAGCCTCTACCAGGATCTCACCGCGGCCGCCGCGGCCATCAAGGAAGTGACCACCTCGATATCCCAGGGCGACGGCACCCTGGGCAAGCTGACGCGGGACGACGAGTTGTACGAACAGGCCAAACTGTTACTGAACGAGATCCGAGCCGCCATTGACGACCTGCGCGAGACGACCCCCGTAACCACGTTCACCAGCGTATTCTTCGGAGCTTTCTAAAAAGGGAGACCTGCCATGACCTTGTTTTGCATAAAAACTCTTTGCGTCTGGCTGATCGCGGGCATGATTCTCGTGGGCTTCCCGGTCATGGGCGAGGCGGTGATATCGGACAGCAGTTCCGAAGGCGCCGTGATCACCGTGGGCCTCTTCGCCACCATCGTGGCCGTGCTGCTCATCGTGGGGTTCAAGTCGGACATGGACAACGTGTTCGGGCAGCGCGCCGGCCGGTCCCACTTGGCGCAGTATGCGGATGAAGAAATTTCCGCCCTGGAATACGAGGCGCCGGTGTCGGGGTCGGGCCTCGGTTTTCGGCTGACCTTCTGATGGCCGCTCGCTTACGCTCGCAGCCACAAAAGTAGCCCCGAGCGTGAGCGAGGGGATCACGTCCGGTAATTCGGCGCTTCCTTGGTGATGGTCACGTTGTGGGCGTGGCCCTCGGCGGCGCCGGCGGGCGTGACCCGGACGAATTGCGCTTGTTCCTGCATTTCCTTCAGTGACCGGCAGCCGACATAGCCCATCGCCAGGCGCAGGCCTCCGCAGAACTGGGTCATCACCTTCTGCACGGTCCCGGCGTACGGCACCATGCCTTCGATCCCCTGCGGGACCAGGTCGTCGGGGTTGACGTGCTCCTGGCTGTAGCGCTTGCGGCTGCCCTGGCCGGCCTGCATGGCGGCCAGGCTGCCCATGCCGCGGTAGCCGACATACTGCCGGCCCTGGAACAGGATTTTTTCGCCCGGGCCTTCTTCCGTGCCGGCGAGGATGGAGCCCATCATCACCGAATCGGCCCCGGCGGCGAGTGCCTTGGGCACGTCCCCGGAATGGCGGATGCCGCCGTCCGCGATCACCGGGATCCGGCCCTCCAGGGCGCGGGCGCATTCGTAGATGGCGGTCATCTGCGGCACGCCGACGCCCGTCACCACCCGCGTGGTGCAGATCGAGCCGGGCCCGATGCCCACCTTCACGGCGTCCGCGCCGGCCTCGAGCAGGGCGCGGGCCGCCTCGCCCGTCGCGATGTTGCCGGCGACGACGTCCAGGGCCGGGTGCGTGTTCTTCACCCAGCGCACCATGTCCAGGACGGCGCGCGAATGGCCGTGCGCGGTGTCGATCACCACGGCGTCCGCCTGCTGCTCCGCCAGTCGCGAGACCCGGTCGCGGTCGCCCGGCGCGATGGCGGCGCCGACGCGGAGCCGGTGCTGATCGTCCCGGTTGAACTGGGGCTCGGCGTTCTGGATCAGCGTGCGCACGTCGGTGTAGGAGTACAGTCCCGTGAGCTTTCCGTTTTCGACCAGCGGAAGCTTGCCGATCCTCTCGCGCTGCATGATGTCGTAGGCCTGCGGCAGCGTTGTCCCGGGCGGCGCGGTGATGACCTGTTGGGTCATCACGTCGGTCACCGGGGCGTCCGGATCGCGCGCGAACTTGATATCCGCCGAGGTCAGGATGCCGGCGAGCCGGTCGTTTTCGTCCAGGATGGGAAAGCCGCTGAAGGCGTACCCGCGGGCCTGCCGCGTCTCGCGCACGGTCCGCAGGGTATCCGTGACGCGGAACGTCACCGGCTGGGTGATCAGGCCGTTGAGATGGTGTTTCACCGTGCGAACGATGCGTGCCTGGTCCTCGGCGGACAGGTTGCGGTGGACGATCCCCATGCCGCCGAGCATGGCCATGGCGATGGCCATGCGGGCCTCCGTCACGGTGTCCATGGCGGCGCTGACGAAGGGCATGTTCAGCCGGATGCGGACGCTGAAGCGCGAGGACAGGTCCGTTTCCGTGGGCAGGAAGTCCGCGAAACGTGTCACGAGGCTGACATCGTCGAAGGTCAGCCCCTCGTGGGGGAAGGCGGCCATGAAAGCATCGAGCGGCGGATTCCGGGACATGGGCAGCGGTCCTTTTGGACCGCGGACAATGGCCGCAAACCGGGTCGATGTCAACGCGGAAAACAACCGCTGAAACTCAAAGATGCGGAATATCTGTAGTTCCGCCGCTCTGTCGGCGGAAAGATCTCCGGCGGCAGAGCGCCGGAACTACAACGTATGGGAATAAGTGCGTTTCTTTCTACTAAACAGCGAAGAACCTGATTTTATTGGAGGTCTAGACGGCGGAGGCGGGCGCGCCCGCAGGCGGTTGCGGGAATCACGTGCTGGCGGCGCCCAGCAGCTCTTTTTCCAGCGTTTGGTAGCGGCGGACGACCTGCCGGACATAGGCGCGCTTGGCGCTGTAGCTGCCGGGGAAGAAACTGCCCTTGAATCCCCCGATCACCAAGTTGCGGAACTGGTGAGGCGTCATGGGGATGTTGTCCGCGGCGATCTGCAGTTCGTGGGAGACCGTCGTGTCCGAGACGAGACGGTTGTCCGTGTTCAGGCAGACGGACAGGCCGTGCTCGATCATCTTGCGCAGCGGATGTTCGCCCACGGAGCGGATCGAGGGCGTGGTCTGGAGATTGCTGGTCAGACAGACCTCGAGACTGATCCGCTGGCTGGCGATGTAGTCGGCCAGGTGGCGCACGTAGGCCTCGGCATCTTCGATGTCCGGGTCGCGGATCATGTCCGCGGCGAAGAGGAACGTGCCGTGCCCGATCCGGTTGGCGTGGCATTCGGTGATCGCCTGGAAAATGGATTCCGGGCCGTAGGCCTCGCCCGCGTGCACGGTCTTCTTCAGGAAGTGGCGGTGCGCGTACAGGTAGGCCTCGCGGTGCCCCACGGCCGGGTAGCCGGCCTCCTCGCCGGCGAGGTCAAACCCGACCACGGGGAGCCCCTCGTGATGGGCCAGGTCCACGGCCGCGCGGGCCATCTCCAGGGAGGCCGTGGCGTAGATTTCCTTGCGCGGCGCGTAGGACATCACCTGGAGGATCTGCGCGTAGTAGGGCGACATGTGCTCGTTGAACGAACGCATGGCGCAGGCGATGAGGCCGTACTCGAAGGGGACGTCCTGCTCGTTCTTCACTTCCGGCCGGTTATTGTGTTCGCGCTTGGCCCGGTCCATGCCCTGGCACACGGCGCGGACAATCTGGGGGAGGGTGAACCCGGGGCGGCAATGAAGCTGGGGGGCAAAACGGACTTCCATGTAACGGACGCCCTCGGCCAGGTTGTCCTCGGCGAGTTCGCATGCCATGCGCTCGAGATTTTCGGCGTTCTGCATCACGGCCACGGTGTAAATAAATCCCTGGAGATACTCCCGCAGGTCGGCATAGGATTTCTTGAAGACCAATTCCTTCAGGCCGGCCTCTTCGAACGAGGGGAGTTTGACGCCGTCCTTCCGCGCCAGTTCGATCAGCGTGGGAATCCGCAGGGAGCCGTCCAGGTGGACATGCAGGTCGGTCTTCGGGATGCGGCGGATGAATTCTTCGCTGAATTTCGTGCTCATGGCGTACCTCCCCGGCAAGCGGACATGTCCCCGCCGGCCGATTGCTGTCGCGATGTTTTGGACAACATACTTCAGGCAAGGTAGTGGCTCAACCCCAAACCGCCGGGTCGGGGACCCGGCCTACACGGGGCTTCGACCTGCATCATGTCGTTGTAGGCCCGGTGCCCGCACCGGGCGCGTGCGGCGGCCTGGTTTGTCCCATTTGCGCGATTGTGCGCGGCGGGGGAATCCGGTATGGTGCGGGCAGCGTAAGATGAAGCCGGAGAGTGAACCCAAATTTTGCGGTTCACAAGGCAGCCGTATGGGAACCGCTTGGGTCAAAACTGGATTCGAAACATGCGTTTGGTACAGAAAAATGAACCGCAAAATTTGCCGAAGGCCGACTCCCGTCCCGCTTCTGCGGGACCCCGGCGCATCCTGCGCCGGGTGTCGCCCTTCGGGCAGATTTTGCAAAGGCAAAATCTGGGATGAACATGGCGGCGGCCGGGGCGGTCGAACTTCTTAAACAACTGATCGGCATTCCGAGCGTCAATCCCGAGCATACGCAGGATGCGCGGATTGCCGGGGAGGAACGCCTGTCCTGTTTTCTCGCCGGTTACCTGGAAGAGCAGGGATTCGAAGTGACTTGGCAGGACCGGGAAACCGGCCGGCCCAACCTGGTGGCTTCCTACGGGCCCGAGCAGGCACCCTGTACCCTCCTCTTGGAAGCTCACATGGATACCGTGGGGGTGGACGGTGTGCCGGGGCATCCGTTCCAGGCCCGGATCGAGGGTGGGCGTTTGTATGGCCGCGGGGCGTGTGACTGCAAAGGCCCGATGGCGGCGGGACTAGCCGCCCTGACGGCCGACGCGCTCGAGGCGCTGGTCGGGAAAGGATATCGCGTTTTGTTTGCCGCGGTCATGGGCGAGGAGACCGGCAATACGGGGGCCATGCGGCTGGTCCAGCAGGGTCTGCGCGCGGACCGGGCGATCGTGCTGGAACCGACCGATCTTTCCATCGTTCATGCCCACAAGGGGGCCTTGTGGTTCGAAGTGCACGTCGCCGGCCGGGCCGCTCACGGCGCGAATCCCGAGCAGGGCGTCAACGCGATCGTGGGCATGGCACGTCTCCTGGACCGGATCCTGTTAAGGCACCAGGAGGATCGAAGGCGTTTGCACCATGAGACGCTTGGGCCCCCGACCCTTTCGGTGGGACAGATCCATGGCGGCGTGGCCGTCAACGTGGTTCCTGACCATTGCATGATGCGGATAGATCGCCGGACCCTGCCCGGCGAGGACGGGTCGGAGATCCTGGAGGGGGTGGAGGCGGAACTGGACGCCTTGCTTCGCGAAGGGCTCCTGCTCGGCGGCGAACTGAAGGTGTTGAAGGAAGGGCCGCCCTTCCACACGGACGAGAATTCCGAACTCGTCCAAGCGCTCGGCCGCGCGTGCGAGCGGGCCGGCTGGCCCGCCCGCCGGGCCGGATCGGGCTGGTACAGCGATGCCGGCCCGCTCTCGACGGTTTGTCCGGAGGTCGTGGCTTTTGGTCCGGGGAGCATCCGTCAGGCCCACACCTCCGATGAATTCATCGAGCTGGAAAGCCTTCACGCGGGCACGGTCATCCTGTCGGAACTGTGCCGGGAGTTGAAACCGGCGGACGCGGGGAGGGAGGGCGCGTGACGTGATGCGGGGTTCATGGTTCGTGGCTTTCGGATTGGGCGCGCTGGTTTTGTACGCCCTGCTCGCGGCCTGCAACATGTTCTGGGGCGACCTCAACCAGGATGAGGGCTGGTACCTGTATACCGCCGGACTCGTTCGCGATGGCCATGTGCCGTACCGCGATTTTGCCTTCACGCAGGGCCCGGTCATGCCCTACGCGTATGCCTGGGCGTACCGATGGGTGGACCGGTGGGGTGTGCTTGGCGGGCGTTTCTTCACGGCGGTCCTGGGCGGGTTGGCCGCCCTGGGCGCGGTCTGGCTG
The DNA here is from genome assembly GCA_018823105.1 of Verrucomicrobiota bacterium. Taxonomy (GTDB): domain Bacteria; phylum Verrucomicrobiota; class Kiritimatiellia; order CAIQIC01; family JAGNIJ01; genus JAGNIJ01. The sequence goes on from JAHJJH010000008.1 coordinate 7,752, forward strand.
GCGGGCCGCGTGGCGCCTCCCGGACAGCGGGCCGCCGCGGGCCTCCTCGCCCTGATGCTCCTGGCCGGAAACGTGTACCAGAGTTACTTCACCACGGTGGTCAAAACGTATGCGTTGAGTTCGCTCTGGCTCGTGGCGGGGCTCGTCGCTTTGAGTTATACCGCGGGCCGCGTGCGTGCGGCGGCGGCGTTCGCCGCCGGGGTGCTGCTCGCGCTCTCCGCCGGGACAAGGCTCTCCGCCGGCGCGGCCCTGCCCGTCGCGGGGCTCTTTCTCCTTCTTCAAAGGCGGCGCCTTGGCCATGCCCCGTGGCTGCTGTTCGGGATCGGCGCGACGCTGACGCTGGCCGGGATGGCCCTGCCGTTCGCCTGGTGCGCGCCGGAGGGCTTCCGATTCGGGCTCTTGGAGTATCATTCCGCGCGGGCGCCGGGCTCCCTTCAGCAACTCCTGGTGTTCAAGGCCGGGTTTGTTTCACGCCTTGTCCAGGCCTATTTCTTCCCGCTGTTGTTGGGCGCGGGACTGCTGGGCTTGCGCTGGATTGCCCCCGCCGAGAAGGCAGGCCCCGTATCCTCCGCGCCGGGAGTGCCCGAGCCTATGGCCCCGGCGCTCTGGATAACCGTATTGGCCATCACGCTGGTTCATCTCTCCGCCCCGTTCCCGTATGACGACTACCAGGCCATGGTCTTTCCCGTGTTCGCCGCCGTCCTGGCCGCCGCGCTCGTACGCTATGTCGCCGAAGCGCGCGCGGGGGCGGCGGGGGCCACGATCGTCGCCGGCGCGCGGTGCGGCGATCCCTGGATGGCGTGGCTGCTGGCGCTCGTCTTTGCCGGATCGCTCTTCTCGGCCTTCTCGTCGCCGATCAACCAGGATTGGTTCGTTCTCGGGCGCGACCGGATCTGGTGGCGGCTCAAGAAACAGTCCTCTCTGCAAAAGGTGCGCGACGTCGGGGCGTGGCTCGGGAAAAACAGCCGGATCGGCGACGTGCTGCTGACGCAGGATACCTACCTGGCCGTCGAGGCGCGTTTGCCCGTGCCGCTCGGCATGGAAATGGGCCCCTTCAGCTATTTTCCCGACATGCCCACGGACCGCGCCCGCCGCCTGAAGGTGCTCAACCGCGAGTTGCTGGTGGAGCAGTTGGCCGGCGCGCCGGCCAGCCTGGCGGCCTTCAGCGGGTACAGCCTGGCCATCCGTTCGCCGGAGGTGGCGCCCTTGACCGCGGGAGAGCAGGCCGACCTGTGGGCGCGGGTCAAACAACGCTACCAGGAATTCTGCCAGGTCCCTGACTTCGGGCAGGCGCATACCGTGCTGCGTCTCTTCCGCCAGCGTCCCCGGCAGTCGGGGGAGACGCCATGAAGTTGTCCATCGTCGTGCCCGCGTTCAACGAGGAGGCCCGGCTTCAGTCGATGCTGGACACCTACCTCGCCTTCTTCGCGCCCCGCTTTGGCGGGGAGGTGGAGTTCCTGGTGGTCGTCAACGGGTCCACGGATCGCACGGAGCAGATCGCCACCGAGGCCGCCGGACGGTATCCCCAGGTCCGCGCCTTCATCGAGCCGCGCG
>JAHJJH010000105.1 GCA_018823105.1 Verrucomicrobiota bacterium
AACCGCCTTGTGTTCGATCTGGATGGATTCGATCTTCACCGTCATGTCCGTCGTGTGCCCCTTGATGTGCAGCGTGTCGCCGACCACCAGCGCGCCGGTCAGCCTGATCGCCGCCACATCGAGATGGCCAAAGTAATGCGTCACCACGCCGATTTCGATTTCCGTTGCCATACCGCACCTCCCGTGTGCATGGCACCACGCTAGCATGTGCCCCCATGAAAGCAAGCCCTTCTGAATTGGATACGAGTGCCGCGGCCCTGGAGCCGTTGTCCGACAAGACGCCCGCTTCCTTCTTGTTCACGGGGCACCTCGAAAGAACCTCTTTTTTCGATTTTCCGGTTGGACCAAATCTGCTAAAAGGCAGCGAGGGAGGGCCAAGCGCCGTGGGTTGGAAGGAGCAGAATCCCCTGTTCGATTCAACAACCGTGGTCTCCCCCATCACGACCGCTTCAGCATTACGGAGGTTTCCATGAACCATCTCGTTAAAATCGCTGTTCTGTTTTGGGGCGCCGCGACCCTGACCGCGCCGGATCAACTACCCGGTCTCATCCATTACCAAGGCCGGCTCATCAACGGGACGAACCTGATGAACGGCAGCATGGAACTGTCCCTGCGACTGTTCGATGCCCTGGTCGGAGGGAGCCTGTTATACGAGGACTCCAACACGGTTGTCGTAGTGGATGGCTTGTACGCCACCGTTCTCGGCGACCAGACGATATTCGGCTCATTAAGCACGGCACTGACTTCGACGAATCTTCACCTGGAGGTCGCGGTGAACGGAACACCTCTGTCGCCGCGGGAGCGTGTGGCGTCGGTGGCCTATGCGCTGCGGGCCGAGCAGTCGCAGACGGTGGCGGACGGCGCCATCACGAGCAACAAGATCGCCGTCGGGGCGGTGCAGCTCGGGCATATGGCGACCGGGTCGGTAGGCTCGGCGCAGCTTGCGCCCCAGTCCGTGACCGCGGTGCACCTGGCCTCCAACTCGGTGACGAGCGATCGGATCGTGGATTACACCATCACCGCCAGCGATGTGGCGTCCAATACGTTCTGGCAGACGGCGGGGAACGCGGGAACCGCGCCGGGCGCGTACTTCGTCGGCACCACGGACAACCAGCCGCTGGACATGCGGGTCAACAACGCGCGTGGCCTGCGGCTGGAACCTGGAGCAACGCCCAATGTAGTGGGCGGACACAGCGACAACACCGTTGGGGTCGGCCGGATTGGCGTCTTTATCGGCGGTGGCCGAACCCAGACCGCCGGCAACGACTTCGTAATGATCGGCGGTGGCATGAGCAATTCTGCCGCGGGTTACGGATCGGCCATCGGCGGCGGTGTGCTGAACACTATCCAGGCCGACTCCCAGTACGCCATGCTTGGCGGCGGTTGGTCGAACAACATTCGAGACTATGCCTATTATGCCGTACTTGGCGGCGGTTGGCAGAACACCATCCAGGCCTTCGCCCCATTCACCACGCTTGGCGGTGGCCTGTGGAACACGATCCAGGCCCACGCTCAGCTCGCCACACTTGGCGGCGGCCGCCAGAACACAATCGGCACCAATGCAGTCGGGGCGACGCTCTCGGGCGGTCAGAACAACCGCGTGGGTGCCGGTGCGACTAACGCTGTCATTGGGGGCGGCGCGGACAATAGAGTTGAGGCGCAAAACGCCACGCTCGGCGGCGGCTTGCAGAACACCATCCAGTCCAACGCCTGGTACGTCACGCTCGGCGGCGGCTGGTCGAACAAGATTCAAGCCTACGCAACCTACGCCACGCTCGGCGGCGGCTACCAGAACACCATCGAGGCCTACGCGGAGTACGTGACGCTCGGCGGCGGCCAGGAGAACACCATCCAGACCTACGCCCATTACGCCACGCTCGGCGGCGGCTGGTTGAACGCCATCCAGACCAACGCCTCGTCCGCCACGATTGGCGGCGGGGGGGAGAACACCATCCAAACCAACGCCCCCTTCGCCACGATCCCGGGCGGCCGGAATAACACGGTCGGTGCGGGCGCCACGAATGCCTTTGCGGCGGGACGCCGCGCGAAGGCGAATCACCGCGGCGCGTTCGTCTGGGCCGATTCAACGGATGCCGATTTCGCGTCCACGACTGCCAACCAGTTCTGTGTGCGCGCGGCCGGCGGGGTGAAGATCGACACCGGCAACGGCCCGAGCATCATGCTCAACGGCGCCGACCGGGCGATGATCACGCGCAGTTTCGATACCTTCAACAGCGGCGTGCACTACCCCGCCGGGCGCTGGGGCGTGTTCATGGAGCCCAGCAAACTCGTAATGGGCATGCCGGCCATCGGCGGCAAGGAGGTCCATATCGCCAAGTACAATGCGGACAGCACCTATACCTCGCTGGTCTGGGTGACGCAAAGCGGCGATCTGTACACGCTGGGCGCAGTGAACCCGCCCAGCGATCGCGCTATGAAAACCGACTTCGCCGGCGTGGACGGCCGCGAGATCGCGGCGAAGGTGGCCGCCCTGCAGATCCATAGCTGGCGCTACGCGCACGACGAGGGCGCCGCGCGCCACCTGGGTCCGACTGCGCAGGATTTCCGCGCCGCGTTCGGGCTCGGCGGCAGCGATCGGCACATCGCCACGGTGGACGCCGACGGCGTGGCCCTCGCCGCGATCCAGGGCTTGTATACCTTGGTCCGGGAGAAGGAGGATGAGATCACGGAGCTGAAAGGCCGCTTGGCTGAATTGGAAGCGCGCATCAACCGCTTGGTCACCCACTGATGCACATGGATCCTCGCCAATCCGGTTCAGGGTCAATCCGTGGCTGGAGGCGGATGACTTCTTGCTCCCCATTAGTGTCCATTAGTGTTAATGAGTGGTTTTTCTTATGAAGATTTTCATTGCCGGATCGAAGGGGCAGCTCGGTCTCGATTGCCTTGAGGTCTTCGGCCGCGAGGCCGAGGTCGCCGGGCTCGACCTCCCGGACCTGGACATCGCCGATCCGGCCTCGGTGCGCCGGGCCCTCTCGGCCTTCAAGCCCGACGCCGTGATCAACGCCGCCGCGTACACGCAGGTGGACCGCGCCGAGACCGAGCGCGACGAGGCCCGCCGCGCCAACGTCGAGGGGCCGCGCGTGCTGGCCGAGTACGTCCAGCGCCACGGCGGCGTGCTCGTGCATATCTCGACCGACTACGTCTTCGACGGCCGGCGGCCTCCGCCTGAACCCTATGTCGAGACCGACGTGGCCAACCCGGTCTCGTGGTACGGCGTCACCAAGCTCGACGGCGAGAAGGCGGTCCAGCAAGCCACCGAACGCCACATCATCCTCCGCGCGGCCTGGCTCTACGGCGCCGGCGGGCAAAACTTCCTGCGCGCGATCCTGCGGGCGGCGCTCGCCCAACCGGAGGAGCCGCTGCGCGTGGTGAACGACCAGTTCGGCTCGCCCACGTGGTCCTGGCGCCTGGCGCTGCAGATCCAGAAAACGCTGGAGGCCGGCGGCCGCGGCCTCTACCATGCCACGGCGGAAGGCTCGTGCACCTGGTACGACCTGGCACGGGAGTTCTTCGGCCGGATGGACCTGAAGCACGAGGTCCGGCCGTGCGCCACGGACGAATACCCGACGCCGGCCCACCGACCGCGGAATTCGATCCTGGAGAACACCCGGCTGAAGGCCACCGGGATCAATATCATGCGGCCGTGGGCGGAGGACCTGGAGGAATTCGTGCGGCGCCACGGCGAGGCCCTGCTACGCGAGGTCAAGGAAGAGAAGACATGAAAAACCTGCTGGTCACGGGCGGTTGCGGATTCATCGGCGCGAACTTCATCCGCTACCTGCTGGAGGAGACGCCGGATTTCCCGGGCCGCGTCATCAACGTGGACAAGCTCACCTACGCCGGTAACCCGTTGAGCCTGGCCGACGTCGAGCGGCAGCGTCCCGGGCGTTACGTCTTCATCAAGGCCGACATCTGCGACCGTGCGCGAATGGCGCAGGTCCTGGACGGGCACGCCGTCGACGCCATCGTCCACTTCGCCGCGGAATCGCACGTGGACCGCTCGATCGTCCGGCCGGACGATTTCATCCAGACCAACATCATCGGCACGCACGTGCTGCTGGAGCTTTTCCGGGAGCGCCGGGAGCGCATCGGCCGTTTTCATCACATCAGCACGGACGAGGTGTTCGGCTCGCTCGGCCCCGCGGGGTACTTCACCGAGGAGACCCCCTACCAGCCCAACAGCCCCTACTCCGCCTCCAAGGCCGCGTCCGACCACCTCGCGCGCGCCTACCACGCCACGTACGGGCTGCCCGTGACCATCTCCAACTGCTCGAACAACTACGGGCCATACCAATTCCCCGAAAAACTCATCTCGCTGATGATCCTCAACGCCCTTGAGGGCAAGCTGCTGCCCGTGTACGGCGATGGGAAGAACGTGCGCGACTGGCTCTATGTCCGCGATCATTGCACGGCGGTCTGGCGGGTGATGACCCGCGGCGCGGCCGGCCGGACCTACAACGTCGGCGGCCGGAATGAGATGCCGAACCTCGACGTCGTCCACCTGGTCTGCGACCTCGTGGACGAGCTGGCCGGGCCGCGGCCGGGCGGCGCGCCGCGCCGGGAGCTGATCACCTTCGTCAAGGACCGGCCCGGCCACGACCGGCGCTACGCGATCGACTGCTCCCGGATCGAACGCGAGCTGGGCTGGCGCCCGGAGGAATCGTTCGAGACCGGCCTGCGCAAGACCGTCCGCTGGTACCTGGAGCACGGCGCGTGGGTGGACCAAGTGCGGACCGGCGAGTACCAGCGATGGATCAAGGCGCATTACGGGTGACGCCCCTTGACCGTGCGCTTCGCCCGGATCACAGTTAATTAACTGTGATCCGGGCCCGGTGCGGACTTTTTCCAATCATTGAAAAACTCGACTCGCTTTTTTTCCAAACATTGGGAAAATAGGGCCGGTATTTTCCAATGTTTGGAAAACCCGGGGTCAAAAGTTTCCAATGTTTGGAAAAATCCTGGCGTTTTTTTCCAATCATTGGAAAAAGGGAGCATCGAATGAAAGGCATCATCCTGGCAGGCGGGTCGGGGACGCGGCTCTATCCCATCACGCGGGCGGTGAGCAAGCAGCTCCTGCCGATCTACGACAAGCCGATGATTTACTATCCGCTCTCCGCGCTGATGCTCGCCGGCATCCGGGAGATTCTGGTCATTTCGACGCCGGAGGATCTGCCGCGGTTCAAGCTGCTGCTGGGCGATGGCGGGCAGCTCGGCCTGCGGTTTGCCTATGCCGAGCAGCCCCGCCCCGAGGGGCTGGCCCAGGCATTCGTGATCGGGCGCGAGTTCATCGGCCAGAGCCCCGCGGCCCTGATCCTGGGCGACAACATTTTCTACGGGCATGGCCTGCACGAGCTCCTGCGCCGCGCGGGGAAATTGACGGAGGGCGGCCTGGTCTTTGGCTACCCGGTGAAAGACCCCGAGCGCTATGGCGTGGTAGAGTTCGATCCGACGGGCCGCGTGTTGAGCATCGAGGAAAAACCGGCGAAGCCGAAATCCTCCTTCGCCGTGCCGGGGCTCTATTTCTACGACGGCGAGGTGACGAAAATAGCGGCCGATCTGAAACCGTCCGCGCGCGGGGAGCTCGAAATCACGGACCTGAACCTGGAATACCTGCAGCGCGGCCGGCTCCGCGTGGAGCTGCTCGGCCGGGGCATGGCCTGGCTGGACACCGGCACGCACGAATCGCTCCAGCAGGCCTCGAACTTCGTGCAGACGATCGAGGATCGGCAGGGGCTGAAAATCGCCTGCGTCGAGGAGATCGCCTACCGGCTCGGCTATATCAACGCGGCGCAACTGAAACGGCTGGCGGCGGACATGATGAAAAATGATTACGGACGCTACCTGGCGCGCCTTGCCGCGGAGAAGGAGACCTGATCCATGGCCTTGCAGTGTGAAAAGACCCCGATCCCCGGGTTACTGGTCTTCCACCCCGACCGGTTCGGCGACTCGCGCGGCTTTTTCATGGAGACGTTTCACCGCGAGAAATACCGGCCGTTCGGCCTCGACCGCGAGTTCGTGCAGGACAATTTTTCGCATTCCTGCCGGGGCACCCTGCGGGGGCTGCACTTCCAGTTGCGCCGCCCGCAGGCCAAGCTGGTCATGGTCTTGAACGGCGAGGTTTTCGACGTGGCGGTGGACATCCGGCAGGGCAGCCCGACGTTCGGGCAGTGGTTCGGCACGATCCTCTCCGGGGTAAACCGCAAGCAGCTGTTCATTTCCGAAGGCTTCGCCCACGGCTTTTGCGTCGTGAGCGAGCAGGCGGATTTCCTCTACAAGTGTACCGACCTCTACGACCCGGCGGACGACCGCGGCATCCTGTGGTCGGACCCGGACATCGGGATCCGGTGGCCGGACGGCACACCGTTACTTTCGGCGAAGGACACCCGGTTGCCGCGGCTGGCCGAAATGCCGGAATCCGACTTGCCGGCTTTCCGGTAGGGCGGCTTGGCCCAAGCCGCCGCCATCCCGGCGCGTTGAGCCAACGCGCCCTACCCGATCAGCCTTGCGACCTCGTCGAGGATCGCATTGGTGTCGGCGGGGGTGACGGCGCTGAACCAGAGGCCCTGGGGGTAGATCATCACGTTGGGCCCACGCTCGCACAGGCCCAAACACCCGCTCTGCGACACGCGGACCCGGTCCTTCCATCCGCGCGCGGCGACCTGCTCCTTGAGGATATCCTTGATCGCCGGCCCCTGGCCCCCGTCGGCGCAGGCCTTTCGCGCGCCCTGACGGTCGTTGAGGCAGATGAACACGTGGCAGCGATAGGGAGAGGACATCCGGTTCATGGGCATTCGCTTCGCCAGTTTTCCGGCGGGTCCAGCCTGCCCGCCATAGCCCAAAGGGCGACGGCGGGCGGCCACGTCCTACCTTTAGAAACTGTAGGCGGTTTTCAGGCCGACCGAAACATCTTCCTTGTCGCCCGATCCCCCGTACACGGTGAAGACCAGGGCGTCGGTGGCCTTGTAGCTCATGCCGGCCTGAACGAAGATGGTGGAGCTTTCGTTCTCGAAATTTTCATCCGTGTAACGGCCTTCCAGCAGCAGCGAGCACTGCTTGTTCAGGTCCCAGATGAAACCGCCGGACAACGTGACGAAATTATCCACGTCCTGGCAGATGATGTAGCTCACGTCCACCACGTAATGCCAGGTGTCATCCACCACGGTGCCGACCGAGGCGCCGAGTTTCATGCGGGTCTCGCCATAGCCGAGGCCCTTTTCCTCATCGCCGGTGTCAAAGCTGGCTTCGGCGTGGGGAATGATATAGGGGAATCCGATCACGTCCTCGTAGGCCACCAGCTCAAATCCCGCCGAGACATCGCCGAGCCCGTCCTCCGTCTGCCCGAGGTCCGGCTTGAAGGACCGGTAGGGAACTTTGGTGAAGATCGTGAAGTTGCGGAACAGCCCGAAGCGCAGGTAAGGCTCCACCAGGTAGGTTTCCGAGTCGCTGAAAGCCGGAAAGACGGCGGGGATTTCCTGGTACTGCCCCAGCACCCCGAGTTCCAGGTGATGCAGGGCGGGCATCTTGTTCTCCGTGGACAGCAGCAGGCGCCCGGATTCCCCGAAACTCATGCCGGCGGTCAGGGACAAGAACGCGAGAACAACCAGTGCTTTGCGGATCATGGATTTTCTCCCCTTGGTGCGTTGTGCCGATTGGTTAAAAAGCCGCTTCTGTAGTTTTGTAAGAACATAATGGTCCTTTCTGCTAAAAGCCATAAAAAAAAAGGCCCTCTGAAACGGAGCCTCCCCGCCCTGACCCAGCCCGCATTGCCGCCCTGTATCGGTAACAAACTGCTTCACATCCGTGAGAGGATTGGCTGCAGCCCGGCGGCAAAGGGGGGCCTGGCGAAACGGACGGATCGGTTGACTTTCTGCGCTCTCTGGCCGTAAGGTTTGCATCCGTCTTCTCAATCGGAACCCGAGCATGAAAAAGAGCAAGAGCACCCTGGAGCACTTCACCCTGTCCGGCGGGCAGACCTGTCATTACTTCAAACTGGACAGCCTGCCCGGCCTGGGCCACGCCAGCATGGCCCGGCTCCCCTTCTCCATCAAGGTGCTCTTGGAATCCGTGTTGCGACGTCAAGGTCAGCCCTCTTTCCGGAAGGAGCACATCCTGGCACTGGCCGGCTGGAAGCCGGAGGACCATGGGCGCACCGAGGTGCCGTTTCTCCCGGTCCGCGTGCTGTTGCAGGATTTCACCGGGGTGCCCTGCCTGGTGGACCTCGCGGCGCTGCGCAGCGCCATGGTCCGCGCCGGTCGCGACCCTCGCGCCATCGAGCCACAGATCCCCGTGGACCTGGTGATTGATCACTCGGTCCAGGTGGACGAGTCGGCCTCGGCGGGCGCGCTGGCCGCGAACATGCGGCTGGAGTTCGAGCGCAATACCGAGCGCTATGAATTCCTCCGGTGGGGGCAGACGGCCTTCCGCAAGCTACGCGTCGTGCCCCCGGGCCTGGGCATCTGCCACCAGGTCAACCTGGAGTACCTTGCCCGGGTCGTGGCCACCGAGACGGATGCCGAGGGCCGGCGGATCGCCTTCCCCGACACGCTCGTGGGCACCGATTCGCACACGACGATGATCAACGGGACGGGCATCCTGGGCTGGGGCGTCGGGGGGATCGAGGCCGAGGCGGCGATGCTGGGCCAGCCCATCCCGGTGCTGACGCCCGTGGTCACCGGGGTGCGGCTGGACGGCCGCCTCCCGACCGGCGTTACCGCTACCGACCTGGCCCTCACCCTCACCCAGTTGTTGCGCAAGTACGGCGTGGTCGAGCAGTTCGTGGAATTCTTCGGCCCGGGTTTGGATCACCTGACGCTGGCCGACCGCGCGACAGTGGCCAACATGGCCCCGGAATACGGCGCGACCCTGGGCTTCTTCCCCGTGGACGCGGAAACGCTCCGCTACCTGCGCGAGACGGGACGGAGCGAGGAGCAGGTGGAACTGGTGGAACAGTATTGCCTCCGGCAGGGCCTGTTCCGGCGGCCCGGCGACCCCGAGCCCGTATTCAGTCGCGTGATCGACCTGGACCTGGGCACCGTCGAGGCCGTGGTGGCCGGGCCGAAACGCCCGCACGAACGTGCGGCGCTGAAGGACGTCGCCGCCGGATTCCGGAAAGCCCTGGCGACGCCGGCGAAGGAACAAGGATACGGACTCCAACCGGAACAAAGCGCCTCGCGCGTCCGCGTCGAGGGGGACGGTGAGATCGGCCACGGGAGCGTGGTAGTCGCCTCGATTACCAGTTGCACGAATACTTCCAATCCGTACGTCATGCTGGCCGCCGGACTGCTGGCCCGCAAGGCGGTCGAGCGGGGTCTCTCGGTCCCGCCCTTCGTCAAGACCAGCCTCGCGCCGGGATCCCGCGTGGTGACCGCCTACCTGAAGCGGGCGGACCTCCTCGCGGCCTTCGAGAAGCTCGGATTCCACGTGGCGGCGTATGGCTGTGCCACGTGCATCGGCAATAGCGGCCCGCTCGATCCCCGTATCGCGAAGGCGGTCAAGGACGGCGGACTGGTCGCCGCGGCGGTGTTGAGCGGTAACCGCAACTTCGAAGGCCGCGTGCATCCGCTGACGAAGGCCAACTATCTGTGCTCCCCGCCCCTCGTCGTGGCCTACGCGCTGGCGGGAACGGTGGACCGGGACCTGACCACTGAGCCGCTCGGCAAGGATGCGTCGGGCGCGCCCGTCTTTCTGAAGGACCTCTGGCCCGCGCCGGAGGAAATCGAGCGCCTGCTCGGCCAGGCGGCCGATCCGCAACTGTACCGGACGCTCTACGAGAACATCGCCCAATCCAATCCCGCGTGGAACAAGCTCGCGTCGGAGTTCTCGCCAGTTTTCGCCTGGAAAGCGGACTCCACGTACATCCGCGAGCCCTCGTTCATCGCGGACATCCCGGCGCAGCCCGCGCCGCCGGCCGATCTCCGGGGCGCCCGCGTGCTGGCGTTGTTCGGGGATTTCATCACCACCGACCACATCTCCCCCGCCGGCAGCATCCCGGCGGACAGCCCGGCGGGGCGGTATCTTCAGGAGCGCGGTGTTCCGCCCGCGTCGTTCAATTCCTACGGTGCGCGCCGCGGCAACCACGAGGTCATGGTGCGCGGGACGTTCGCCAACATCCGGCTTCGCAACCGCTTGGTGGACCGCGAGGGCGGCTGGACGGCACATTGGCCCGGAGGCCAGGCGATGCCGATCTATGAAGCCGCCGTGAAATACGCCGAGGCCGGCACCCCGCTGGTCGTCCTGGCCGGAAAACTGTACGGCGCGGGTTCGTCCCGCGACTGGGCGGCCAAGGGCACGCGGATGCTCGGCGTGCGCGCGGTCATCGCCGAGAGCTTCGAGCGGATTCACCGGAGCAACCTGGTCGAGATGGGCGTCCTGCCGCTGGAATTTACCGACGGCCAGAACGCCGAGAAACTCGGTCTGACCGGCCTGGAAGAAGTGACCATCACGGGCCTGGCCCAGGACCTGAAGCCGGGCAAGACGCTCGATGTTATGGCGCGGACGCCGGACGGTCGGACCATTTCATTCCAGGTCAAGTGCCGGATAGATTCCGCCATCGAGATCGAGTACTACCGGCAGGGCGGAATCCTGCCGTACGTGTTGAGAGAAGTCATGGCTGCCCACGCTTCCGGTTCGCAACCGTAATTATACTCGTACTCGTCATCGAACAAGCGAGATTACGATGAAGAGTACGAACGGGAGCAGATAAGGCAAAGGAGTTTGTTTAAATGCCGCACGCGTTCAGTCCCGAGGCCGAAAAGCTGCTGGACCGGGAGATCCGGGTCCTGGACAAGGGATTCGTCCGGCTGGTGGATTACATGGGCAACGACGATCGGATCGTCCAGGCGGCCCGGGTTTCGTACGGGGAAGGAACCAAAACCTACCGCGAAAATGCGGGGCTGATTGACTACCTGCTGCGGCATCAGCACACCTCTCCCTTCGAGCACGTCGTGCTGGAGTTGCACTGCAAGATGCCGATCTTCGTTGCCCGGCAATGGATTCGCCACCGCACGGCGCGCTTGAACGAAATCTCCGGCCGCTACAGCGTCATGGAGGACGAGTTTTACCTGCCCGACGAAGCCCAGATCAAGGGCCAGAGCGCCAACAACAAGCAGGGCCGGGCCGAGGACGAGGTCCCACCCGCGCTCCGACAAAAGGTCCTCGACCTGCTGCGGCAGGACCAGGGCACGGCGTACACCTCCTACCAGGAAATGCTCCACGACGGCATCGCGCGCGAGCTGGCGCGGATCAACCTGCCGCTGTCGCTCTACACGCAGTGGTACTGGCAGATGGACCTGCACAATCTTTTCCACTTCCTGGAATTGAGGATGGATTCCCGCGCGCAGTGGGAAATCCGGCAATACGCCACGGCCATCGCGCAAATGGCCCGCGCCGTCGCGCCGATCGCTTATGATGCCTTCGAACGGCACCGGCTCCGGGGCCGGCACTTCTCCGCCGAGGAACTTGAGGCGTTGCGCCGGATGCTCAAGGGCGAGGCGAACCCGCTGACCGGCTCCAAGCGGCGGGAATTCGAGGAGAAATTGGGCGAGACTTGACGCCGGCTACCGCCATCAGGAGCGGGAAGGCAACGGGGTTCGGGCGCGAGCCATTACCACCCGTGTCGCGGGCAAGCCTTCCGCCACGTAGAACTCATGCAGGGCGACCACGCGCTGAACGTAATCCCGTGTGGCGGCTGGCCAGCGGGTCGGTTTGAAGCCGCTCTCCTGCACGCGGGTCGGCCCCGCATTGTAGCAGGCCAGCAGCAGTGATCGCTCATCGGTTTGCCATTGCGCATTCTTCCGCAGAAGAAACTCGCGCAATTCCTGGAGGTAAGCCCGGCCCACGATCCTGTTAAGTTCCGGCTCGAAGGCCCGATCGAAGGGTATCGGGCGTCCGTAGAGTCGTTTCGTGACCTCGCGCCAGGTATCGGCCTTGATCTGCATCAGACCACGTTCTCCGGCCCTACCCACCTTGCGCGCCTTGCCCCCGGATTCGACCTGGATGACCGCTTCGACCAGACAATCATCGGAGCCCCCCTGGCGCGGGTTGACGCCGGGCGTGTGGCCGGATTCTGTCTGATGCGCAGACTGCAATTCGCGGCCGGGCGCTTTATTCTGCCGTGAGGCCATGGCCATCTGGCCCAACAGCAGCAAGGCGCCTAACAGCATCAGGCCGGCGCGCACGAGCGGCTCGCGGGGATAGCCCCCGGCTATGGATTGCTTCCAGTTCATCACTTGCTTTTGGCCCGCCTCTGCGGACCGAATATTCGAAAAACGTTGAGAAAACGAAACAAAGGATCGGACAAAAAATGGTTGCGCAGTTTACCCCGTCCCTTGGCCAGTGCAACAAAAATCTATAATAATTTTGTCAATATATTTCAACAGTTAAATCGATTGACTTGGCCTGTTTTCTGCTTTTATTCCTTCCAATTCTAAGCCGTCAGGTCCGCATGCCCGGACAGGTAAGCCGTCGGATTGGCCCAATTCGACCGATTCGGGGGGGGCCTTGAACAGATGACGAACTTTCAGTTGCCGGACCCGGCAATCTGCAGGGGATCCTGAATGTATTGCTTCTGGCAGGCGGGGCAGAGATCGAAAGTGAAATCCACGTAGACGTCGCGCATGAGGTCCTCCTCGGTCAGATCCCGGCATTCTTCGAGGATCCGGCGCATTTCGGCCGTGAAGTCTCTGGATAAATCGTCAAAGGTAATCTCCAGGGGATCGTAGGCCGCATAGACCTGAATCCGGGCGATGTATCGAAGGGCCCGCGCCTCGATGGGCTGCCCGCAACGGTCGCAAACACGGCTGATCATGGCCGCCTCCCTTTCCCGGAAAGATGCCCCTTGTCCGACGTGTCTCTTTTATCTATCGTGTCAGGGCCTTGGATGGGATTCCAGAAAAGAATCACTTTTTTAAATAAAACAGAATGACGGCGACAAGCGAGACTAAATGGGTCTGCACCTGCTGCGGCTATGTGTATGATCCCGCCACCGGTGACGCGTCGCACGGAATCCCGGCGGGGGTGCCCTTTGAAAAGCTGCCCGACGGTTGGAGATGCCCGATTTGCTACGCAGCGAAGGAGGCCTTCGACCCCCTGTGACCGTTCGTCGGCAGGCCAAGCGCATTTGATTGAACGAGCAAGGCGAGTACAGTAGGGCCGTTGGAAGGAACAGACCGAGCGGAAACCGTCATGCGATTTTTTATTCCCAGAGAAGTACGAAGCCGGGATACACGTGCCGCGCTGTTGCCCGATACCGTCGGCAAGCTGGTCCGGCTGGGAGCCGAGGTGACCTTCGAGCCCGGGCTCGGCGCGGGCTGTCACCTTACCAACAAGGCCTACACCGCCGCCGGCGGCCAACCCCTCCCCCGAGGACAGGGCCTGTCCGAGGCGGACCTTATTCTTCGGATCAACAAGCCTCCAGCCGACGAGATCTTCCTCCTCAAGCGCGGCGCGATTCACATCAGCTTCCTCGATCCCTTCCGCGAGCCCGACCTGGTCCGCGCTCTCGCCGGCGCCGGCGTGAGCGCCATGAGCCTGGAGCTGATTCCCCGCACCACGCTGGCCCAGAAAATGGACGCCTTGAGCTCCCAATCCAGCCTGGCCGGTTATGTGGCCGTGCTCATGGCCGCCGGGCGGCTGCCGAAGATTTTTCCCATGATGATGACCCCGGCCGGCACCCTGGCCCCTGCCCTGGTCTTCGTGATCGGCGCCGGAGTGGCCGGCCTGCAAGCCATCGCCACCGCCCGACGGCTCGGCGCGCGGGTCGAAGCGTTTGATACGCGGCCGGTGGTCGAGGAGCAGGTCAAGTCGCTGGGCGCCCGTTTCGTCAAGGTGGACCTGGGGGAGACGGGGCAGACCAAGGACGGGTATGCCAAGGCGCTGACGGGGGAGCAGATGCGAAAACAGCGCGAGGCCATGGCGAAGCATTGCGCCCAGGCCGACGTGGTCATCACCACGGCCCAGGTCTTCGGCCGGAAGGCCCCCCTGATCGTCACGGCCGACATGGTGCGCGGCATGAAGCCCGGCAGCGTGATCGTGGACATGGCCGTCGAGAGCGGCGGCAATGTGGAAGGATCGCGTCTGGACGAGGAAGCGGACGTCGGCGGCGTCAAGATCCTGGGCCACGGCAACCTCCCCGGCCGCGTGCCGCTCCACGCCAGCCAGATGATCTCCAGCAATCTGGGCCACCTGGTGGAGCATGGCTGGGACGCCAAAGCCGGGGCTTTTACCCTGCGGCTGGACGATGAAATCCTGCGCGGCTGCCTGGTGACGCACGGCGGCGAGATTGTAAACGAGATGGTCAAACAGCGGATGAAATGAGGCGCGGCATGGATGCCATGGGACTATTATTTTTCGTTTTCGTCCTGGCAGTGTTTCTGGGGATTGAGCTCATCTCCCGGGTGCCCTCCCAGCTGCATACGCCGCTGATGTCCGGCTCGAACGCGATCTCCGGGATCACGATCGTCGGCGCCCTGGTGGCCGCGGGCACGGCCCACGGCTCCCCGCTGGCCACCGTGCTCGGGACCGTGGCGGTGGCCGCCGCCATGATCAACGTGGTGGGCGGCTACCTGGTGACCGATCGTATGCTGGCCATGTTCCGGAAAAAAGATGAGGGCAAGAAGTGAACGTGGAAGCCCTCAGCACCTACGGCTACATCGCCGCCTCGATCCTGTTCATCTCCGGCCTGAAGATGTTGAGTTCACCGCGGACCGCGCGCCGTGGCAATCTGCTTTCTGCCGTCGGCATGCTGTTCGCGGTCGTGGTCACGCTCGCGCACCACGGTTTGGCCTATCAGTGGATCCTCATGGGCGCCATCCTGGGCGCCGCCATCGGGGCCGTCGCGTCGTATATCGTGCCCATGACCAACATGCCCCAGATGGTGGCCGTATTCAACGGGTTCGGCGGGCTGGCCAGCCTGCTGGTCGGCTGGGCGACCTATCACATGGACCGGGACGTCTCGCGATTCACCGCGACGGCGACCTGGCTGACCGTCCTGATCGGCGGGGTCACCTTCTCCGGCAGCCTGGTGGCGTACCTGAAGCTCTCCGAGCGCTTCATCAGCGGTCGACCCGTACGCTTCAGGAATCAGCAATGGGTTAACGGCCTCCTGCTCGTCGTCACGCTGGCGCTGGGCGCGGCCTATATCTGGGCCCCGGCCTCGGCTCCCGCGTACACGGCCCTCCTGGCCGTTATCGCGCTCTCGCTGGTGCTGGGCGTGCTTTCCGTCATCCCGATCGGCGGGGCGGACATGCCCGTCATCATCTCCCTGCTGAACAGCTACTCCGGCATGGCGGCCGCCGCCGCGGGTTTCGTGATTCGCAACAACGTTCTCATCGTGGCCGGCGCGCTGGTCGGCGCCAGCGGAATCATTCTTACGGCGATCATGTGCAAGGCCATGAACCGCTCGCTGTCCAACGTGCTCTTCAGCGGCTTCGGCGCCGCCGGCGCCGCCCAGGGCTCGGAGGTCAAGGGCGAAGCCCACCCGATTTCCCCCGAGGACGCCTACTTGATCCTCGAAGCGGCGCGCTCGGTCGTCATCGTGCCCGGCTACGGCATGGCCGTGGCCCAGGCGCAACATGCGGCCTGCGAACTGGGCGAGAAGCTGACCAGGAACGGCTGCGAGGTGAAATACGCCATTCACCCGGTCGCCGGCCGCATGCCCGGGCACATGAACGTCCTGCTGGCCGAGGCGAACGTTCCCTACGAGCAGCTCGCCGAGCCGCAGGACGTCAACCCCCTGATGTCCACCGTGGACGTGGCGATGGTCATTGGCGCCAATGATGTGGTCAACCCCGCCGCGCGCGAGGACCCGAAGAGCCCGATCTACGGCATGCCGATTATCAACGTGGACCATGCCCGCACCGTGTTTGTCCTCAAGCGGTCGCTGGCCGCCGGATTCGCCGGCGTGGATAATCCGCTGTTCTTCTATCCCAATACGCGCATGCTCTTCGGCGACGCCAAGGCTACCCTTCAGGCCCTGGTGGCGGAATTCAAGGCCGCGGCCGCGGCTTGAAGCGGCGAACCGGGGCAGCTAAAATGCCGGAGGCTTGAGGTTTGTCATGGACGGCTCACGAGGGCGCGTTGTCACTCCGGCGTAACAAAATCACGGCGGTTGTCGTGCTGATCCTGCTGGTGGCGGGCGGCGCGGTCTGGCTGCGCGTTTCCGGCCTGTGCCCGGAGTTCAACCGCGAAAGCGTCCTGGCGTTCCGCGCCTACATCCGGGGGTTGGGCCTCTGGGGGCCGGCGGCATACATCGGCCTCTGCATCCTGGCGTCGCTTTTCTTCGCGCCCAGCATCCCGTTCATTTTGCCCGCGGCCTTTTTCGGTGTAGTGAAGGGAACGCTGTACGCGTCCATCGGCCTGACGATCGGCGCCTCGCTCTCCTTCCTGGCCGCGCGCCACACCATGCGGCCGCTCGTGGAGCGGAGGATTCGAGGCAGCAAGCTTTTTCAGCGCATCGACGAAGGGGTGCGCCGGGACGGCTGGCACATGGTCATGATCACGCGCCTGGTCCCGGTCTTCCCCTTCAACGTCCAGAACTACGCCTACGGACTTACGGGCATCGGGTTCTGGACCTACACGCTGGTCTCCTGGGTCTCCATGCTGCCGGCCATCGTCACCTACGTGTTCGTGGGCGGCTCGCTGATCACCGGACGGGGCGACATCGGGCGGACCCTTCTCTATCTGTTCGTGGGCGCCACGGGCTTCGCCCTGCTGGTTTTTCTTCCGCGGTACGTGAAAAGAAAATACCACGTGCCCGCTTCCTCGCTGATCGCGAACGACAAAGCGGCCGGCAGGACTGACCTGCCGGCCGCTTGAATGTTGCTCAATCCACCTCAACCGGTCGCAGAAGCCACCGGGGCTTTCTTCGCCGTCACCTTCTTCCTCCGAGCCTTTTTCACCGCGGCTCTTTTTACCGGCGCCCTGGCGGCCTTGGAAAGGGCGTACCGGCCGCGCCGCACGCTGCGAAACCGCTTGTCCTTGACCAGGGCCTGGTTGACGATCAGGCGGAAATTTTTCGCCTTGGACTTGTAGCCCCGGCGCTTCACGGCTTTGGTCAGGTCCACGATCTTCATGGACTTGGCCCCCTGGAGCACCTTGGCCAGCACCTCGCCCAGGGACTGCTTGTTCTTGGCCCGCTTGGCTTTCCGGAGCGGACGTCCGCGCCGGACCCGCGCCTTCTTCGGGGCCGCCGCTCCGCCCAGGGCGGCGATGGCGTTGTCCACTTTCTGCAAAGCGGCCACCAGTTTCTTACGTTTCTTCTGCAGACGGGGCAACGCGCCTTGCCGTCGCGTCAACTCCCGCTGCAACTGTGCCAAACTCAACTGCTTCAGTGCCACTCTCGCCATTTGTCTTCTCTCCTTCTCATCCGATGCGGATGTTTCATTGATAATACTATCAAAGACACTACATTGTCAAACTAACTTGAGTTTTTTTTCTTACACTAATTTAGGTTCACATCCGTAGTATGATATAAGAAGGGCATGGCAGCGGAACATAGCATTCTGAACGCCAGGGCCGAGGCTTGGCTGACGGAGTACCGGCGGGGCCATACCGAGGCGCTCGGCCCGCTGGTGGAGCAGACCCGCCGCCCGCTTTTCGGGTTCATTCTCAACATGACGGAAGGGCGCGGGGACGCCGAGGAGATTTTCCAGGAGACCTGGTACCGGACCCTCCGCCACGTGGACCGCGTGGACGGCCGGCGCGTGATGAGCTGGCTGTTCCGGGTCGCTCATAACCTGATCGTGGACCGCGCGCGCAGGAAAAAACCAATGGAATCGCTGAACCAGACGGCCCAGGACGAGGCGCCCGGCAGAACGGCCCTGGAGGACCGGCTCCCGGCTCCCGGCCTTTCCCCCGCTGGAGAAACCGCCGGCCGGGACCTCGGGCACCGCCTCCGGCAGGCCATCGGCCAGTTGCCGCCCGAACAGCGGGAGGTCTTTCTGCTGCGGGTCGAGGGTGACGTGCCGTTCCGCGAGATCGCGGAGATGCAGGACGTGTCCATCAACACGGCCCTCGCACGCATGCAGTATGCGCTAGCTAAATTGAGGAACGAATTGAGAGAGGAATATGCCGTCTGGGCGGAGGGATGAACATGAACTGTGAAGCCATGAAAAACCGGGCCCTGCTGGACCAGTCCGGCGAGCTCTCGTGGTGGGGCCGGCGCCGCCTCGAATCCCACTTGGCGCGCTGCGCGGATTGTCGGGCCTTCCGTAATGAACTGCTCCGGCTGACGGATGCCGTTCGCTCGGTGCATTGGGACGAGTCGTTCGACGCGCGGCTTGCCGGCCGGATTGCGGCCGCCGCGCCGGGGCCATCCGCGCACACCGAGCGCCGTCGCGAGCGCTTCAACCACCTGTCCTGGCACCCGGCCCTGGCCTATTCCGCCTTGAGCGTGCTCCTGGCGCTGGCCTTCGTGCTGGTGCTGCGACCCTTCCACCGGACGGGAACGATCGCCCGCGTGACTCCTGATGCGGAGGTCGAAATCGCCTGGGACGTGGATCTGGACGACCGGATCGCCACCCTCGACAGCCTGTTGAACCGGGCCGACTTGGACTGGAGCGACACGGAGACCGCGGCGGCCGAAAACGGCGACTTGGATTCGATTGCCACGCAATTGCTGGCCCTGGAAGGAGAACAGATATGAAGACGTTTTTCCTGCGAAACTGGCTTGGAATCGTCCTGGTGTGCCTGGCTGCCGCGCTGGGCGCCAAGGCGCAGGAATTCGAAGAGCCACCGCCCCTCGGGCCGCCACCCGACGAAATGCCTCCGCCCGGGGCCCTCGACTCCCCCAAAACGGCCGGCCCGCCGCCAGGTCCGGAGGCCCCCGTGGATATCTGGATGAACAGAATGCACCAGCGGAATCCCGATGAGTTCCGGCGGTTTCAGCGAATGCGG
This sequence comes from Verrucomicrobiota bacterium, assembly GCA_018823105.1. Classification (GTDB taxonomy): domain Bacteria; phylum Verrucomicrobiota; class Kiritimatiellia; order CAIQIC01; family JAGNIJ01; genus JAGNIJ01. Next base: position 18,913 of record JAHJJH010000105.1, read on the forward strand.
CACCAGGATCCCGAGGGTTTCCGGAAGGAGCTGGTGACCCGCCTGGGCCGGAAGCGCCTTGAGGCCAGCATGGCCGCGCACCCGCGGCTACGGGCTTTCCTCGAAACTCTCCCCGAACCCGAGCGCATGGATGTCATCCTGGCGTTGAGCCGGGCCCTTCGGCCGGAGGGGCCGCCCACGCCACCAAACGAATCGGCTGGCCCGGAGACACGTCAATTGCGCGAAGATATAAACCGGCTGGCCGGGGAATGCCGGAAGACCGACGACCCGGCGCAGCGCGAAAAACTTCAAGCCGAGTTGCGGGTCAAACTTGGCGAGATGTTCGACACCCGGGAAAAGGAACGCGAACGGCATATCTCGCGGATTCAGTCCGAAATCGCCAAGTTGCAGCAGATGCTGGAATCCCGCCGGGCGAGCCGCGAGGAGATCATCGAACGCCGGCTGCGGGAGTTGACGGAAGACGAAACATTACAGTGGTAGGGCGCGGCAGCCCTGACGCGCCGGGCATAATTCTCTACTCGGCGGGTCTGGAAGCCCCGCCCTACCAGGAATCCCAAACATAGGGCCAGTCTTCAGGCCGGGCCACCAGCCTCTTTCGCACAGGATTCATACGGATATAATGAGCTTTCTCAAGCCGGCGCTCATCTTTCCTCAAGCGATGGTCAAAATAGTCTCGCTGCCAACGAATCCCTGTTTGACGAGCAATGAATTCCTTGGTCTTTGCGACCAGATGCTTCATTTCATGATCGCGGGCAAATGCAACCAACGCGTGCAGGTGGTCCGGCATCAGCAAAAGCAGATGCACATGCCATTCGTCACGCGCATGACAAAAGCGGAAAGCATCTGCCACCACGGCCGCAATGGATTCATGACACAATTGATTTTTCCCACGCTCTGCGCAATTGATCGAAATGAAAAAGACCGCGTCTTCCCGAACCCATGATGGAATCTCGTGAGGCAGCTTCTTACGCGATGGGAGGTCATGTTTCACGTACTTTGGTTCATCCGGATGACGAAACACTCTCCTTTCGGCGGACCTGGAAGCCCCGCCTTACCGTTGACATCATCCATCACGGGTAGGGCGCGGCCTCCGGACGCGCCGGACACCCCACCCTACTCCATCCGAGGCGCATCGCTCCAGAGTCTTTCCAGCGCGTAATAGACCCGGGCGTTGGATGAGAAAATGTGCACCACCGCGTCGAGATAATCGGCCACCACCCAGCCGCTTTCCGGTGTGCCCGCCCGGCGAAAACAACGGATTCCGACGCGGGCCAGTGCCTTCTCCAATTCGTCGGCCAGGGCCTTGAGGTGTGGCGGGTTGAGACCTGTGGCGACCAGGTAGAAATCGGCCACGCTGGACAGGCCCCGCATATCCAGCAGGACAATGTCCTCGCCCTTCCGGGCGGACAGGGCCTCGCGGGCCCTTCTGGCTAGTTCAATCGGTTCGATCTGCGCCTCTCCACCGCGTACAGCTTCTTTTTGAGAATATACTCCTCCACCGCCGGGGAGACAAGATGGCGTATGCTCAACCCCTGCGCCACGCGGCGCCGAATCTCGGTCGAGGAGATATCCAGCACATGCCCGCGAAAGACCGTCCGGGCCAGCCGCGGCGGCCAGGGATTCTCCAGGCGCAGACGGCGGGCCGTCATGCGGGCGAGAGAAAAGCCGGGCCGCTCGAGCGTGACGAATACGCAACGTCGCAGAAGTTCGCCGATCTCGCGCCAGCCGTGCAGCTCGTAGAGCGAGTCCGACCCGATGATGAAATGCAGGCGGGTATCCGGGTGCTTTTTTTGAAGCGCCCTGATGGTGTCAATCGTGTAGGAAATCCCTCCCCGCCGAATTTCCAGGTCGGAGACGGTAAACCGGGGATGGCCCCGGAGGGCGAGGCGGAGCATGGCCACGCGGTCGGCGTCCGGCGCCAGTTCGCCCGCCGCCTTGTGCGGCGGCCGAGCGCACGGCACGAAAAGCACGCGATCGAGGCGGAATCGCTCCAAGGCATCCCGGGCCATGATCAAGTGCCCCAGGTGCACCGGATTGAAAGATCCGCCGAGAATGCCGAGCCGGGCGATCACAGCCGTACGTTGATGCCCATCAGTTTCCACTGCGGATGCTCGTAGATGAACTTCAATTTGAAGAACACCTGGTTGGGCTGGGCGGGAAAATAGCCCTCCAGCGCGAGCACGCCGTCGGCATCCACGGCCGGCTTCTGGCTGAATACCGGCGTCTGTTCCCGGAGCGGAGACAGGTCGATCTTCTTCTCCACGAAAGACGCAAAAACATTTTTCAACTCGTCCGCGGTAATCTGGCCCTGCCAGAGCCGGGATATGTGCCCATGGAAACCGGTGAAATCGTTCTTGTGGACCGCCTCGGCCAGCCAGGCCACGGCCTCCGTCGTCAACCGCTGCAGTTCGGCATCCGGCGGAGGTTCCGCACGGTCGGACTCGCGAACAATGCCGGCCTCCGCCTTGCGCACGGCCAGGATCTTCCAGGTCTCCCCTTCCTTCACCAGGTCCACCGCGACCGGGATCTGCCCGCCGTCCCGCGTGGTGACCGTGCCCTCGAGTTTACCGGTGTTGTTTTCGATCTTACGCGAAGACCAGGAGGCGCTCTGGTAGCCGCCCAACGCCGTGCTTTCGAGGAACGCGGCGAAGGCCTCCTCGCTCGTGGCCGCCCGGAACTCAGCCGCCGTGGCGAGATAGGCTTCCTGAATCTTCCCCTGCTGCACCAAGGAGAAGAACTCATCCGCCGCCTTCGGCAGACCGCTGGTAGCAAAGAAAGCGAGAGCAATAATGATGGCCAAGACCACCACGATCCCGAGTAAAATCTTCCCGACTTTTTTCATGCCGTGCTCCTCGGTTGTATTCGTTTTTTCATTATCCCCGGCAGGGCCGAGGAGTCAAGGACTCCCCCGTCCGCCCAGCCTCTGTTTCCGGCGCCAGGCCGACCGGCCGGGGGCTGAATGTTTGACGAACGGGCTGATGAAGTGCTATAGAGAGCGATTAATGCGCGCTACATTTATGTAGCCATGGCGCCCTCAGTGAATACAAATATGTAACTCGATCCGTGGGCATGGCGCGAAATACCCAGTTATTTGTGTTTTCTTCATGGAAGAAGTCATTGGAATGGTTCTAGCTTAAAGGAACACGGGCCGAAAGAGCGGACCGGATGCAATGATTACCAGGATTCCAAAAGAGGGCCAACTCGACGAACCGCGCGAGGCCTGCGGCCTGTTCGGCGCGTTCGGCGTGCCGGAGGCGGCGAAGGTGATTCATGCGGGGCTGTTCTCACTCCAGCACCGCGGTCAGGAGGGCGCCGGGATCGTCGTCAGCAACGGCGAAAAAGTGAGGTCCGTCAAGGGCATGGGCTTGCTGGCGGAGGTGTTTGCGAGCCGCTCCCTCGCCGAGTTGCAGGGGCGCCTGGGCATCGGTCACGTCCGCTACTCGACCACAGGGTCGTCGCGGCCGCAGAACGTTCAACCGATCGTCTTCGAGTGCGTGGACGGCCTCTGGGCGCTGGCGCATAACGGCAACCTGACCAACTCGCAGACCATGCGCCGATCCTACCAGGAAGCCGGCGCGATCTTTCAGACGAGCACGGACAGCGAAATCCTGATGCACCTGCTCGCCGACCCGGCATATCGCGGACGGCCGCGCCGAGTGGAACGGGCGCTGGCGGAACTTGAAGGCGCCTTTTCGTTCCTGTTGATGACCCGGGATTCGGTCATGGCCGCGCGCGATCGGTATGGCTTCCGACCGCTCTCCGTCGGCCGCTTGGGCGAGGGCTATGTCTTCGCCAGCGAGACCTGTGCGCTGGAGCAGGTGGGTGCCGCCTACGTCCGCGACGTGCTGCCCGGCGAACTGGTCGTCGCGGACGCGAAAGGCTTCCGGAGCCGTACGTTTTGCGAGCCGGTCAGCGGGCCGCTGGGCCAGTGCATCTTCGAGCACGTCTACTTCGCACGGCCGGACAGCATGATCTTCGGCCAGAGCGTCCATGAGACCCGCCTGGCACTCGGGCGGCGACTGGCCCGGGAGCATCCGGTCGAAGCGGACCTCGTGATGCCGGTGCCGGACAGCGGAAGCTCGGCGGCGCTGGGCTATTCGCTGGAGAGCGGCCTGCCCATGGATTACGGCTTCATCCGCAACCACTACATCGGCCGGACGTTCATCATGCCGGAGATGGACCAGCGAGCGGACCAGGTGGACCTGAAGCTGGCCGTGGTGCCGGGCGTGGTGCGGGACAAGCGGGTGGTGGTGGTGGACGATTCGATCGTCCGGGGCAACACCTCGCGTCGCCGGATCGCGGCGCTGCGCAAGGCCGGCGCGCGCGAAATCCACCTGCGCATCGCCTGCCCGCCAATCCGGCATCCCTGCTATTTCGGCATAGATTTCCCGTCGAGTCAGGACCTGGTCGCCGCGCAACACGCCCTCGAGGAAATCCGGCAGTTTATCGGGGCGGACAGCCTGGCCTACTTGAGCCGGGAGGGATTACTTTCCGCGTTTGAGCAACCGGGCGATTACTGCACCGGCTGTTTTTCGGGCAAGTACCCGGCGCCCATTCCGGAGCAGCACTCTAAAACCGCGTTGGAAAAAACGCCGGGGGGGGCCGGATGAACCCGTCCCCACCTCCGGCGCAAGGCCTGTATCACCCCGGCCAGGAGCACGACGCGTGCGGCGTCGGGTTCGTCTGCCACATGCGCGGCGAGAAATCGCACGACGTGATTTCCAAGGCGCTGCAGATCCTCGTCAACCTGACGCATCGCGGAGCGTGCGGCTGCGATGAGAAGACCGGCGACGGCGCGGGTCTCCTCATGCAGTTTCCGCACGCGTATTTCGCCGAGCGAGCTGCGGAGGCAGGCCTGCGGCTGAAGGACGAAAAGGAGTATGGCGCAGGCCTCGTGTTCCTGCCACGCCACCCGCGCCAGCGCGCACAGTGCGTTTCTTTGTTTGAGGATGTCATCAAGGCTGAGGGACAGGTCCTGCTGGGCTGGCGCGACGTACCGGTGCGGAACGAGGGCATCGGCGACCTGGCACGCCGCGTGGAGCCGTTCATCGCGCAGGTCTTCATCGGCCGGGGCGCCGGCCTCCAAGACGCCGCGCATTTCGAACGCAAGCTGTTCGTGATCCGGAAGGTCATGGAGCGGGCGATCCGCGAGTCCGACCTGCCGGAGAAAAAGTACTTCTATATTCCAAGTCTGTCGTGCCAGACGTTCGTGTATAAGGGCCTGCTGCTGGCGGACCAGATCGAATCGTTTTTCCCGGACCTGGCCGACCCCGCGATGACCAGCGGCCTGGCGCTGGTGCATCAGCGCTACAGCACCAACACCTTCCCGACCTGGGACTTGGCCCAGCCGTTCCGCTTCCTGTGCCACAACGGCGAGATCAATACCCTGCGCGGGAACATCAACTGGATGAACACCCGCCAGTATCTGTTCAAGTCCAAGCTCTTCGGCGACGACATGGCCAAGCTGTTCCCGATCGCAACGCCCGGCGCGAGCGACTCGGCGATCCTGGATAACGCCGTCGAGCTGCTCACCCACACCGGGCGCCCCCTCCCCCACGCGGTCATGATGCTGATCCCCGAGGCGTGGCAGAACCACCGGACGATGCCGGACGAAAAGAAGGCGTTCTACGAATACCACGCGAACCTGATGGAGCCGTGGGACGGCCCCGCCTCCATCCCGTTCACGGACGGCCGCTGCATGGGCGCGGTGCTCGACCGCAACGGGCTGCGCCCGTCGCGCTATACCGTCACGCGCGACGGGTTCGTGATCCTCGCTTCCGAGACCGGCGTGCTCGACATCCCGGCGCAGAACATCGAGTACAGGGGGCGCCTTCAGCCGGGCCGCATGCTGCTGGTCGATACCGAGCGCGGGCGGATCGTGGACGACGAGGAGATCAAGACCGAGGTTAGCCGGCGGCGGCCGTACCGGACCTGGCTGAACGAGCAGCGAGTGACCCTCAAATCCCTGCCGCGCTCCATGCAGCCGGACACGGGCGACTTTCCGGACCTGCGCCGGCACCAGCAGCTCTTCGGGTACACGCTGGAGGATCTGCGCCTCGTCCTGACACCCATGGCCGCGAAGGGCCAGGAGGCCATCGGCTCGATGGGCACGGACACGCCGCTGGCGGTGCTGTCGTCGCGGTCGCAAATGCTCTACAACTACTTCAAACAACTGTTTGCCCAGGTCACCAATCCCCCGCTGGACGCCATTCGCGAGGAACTGGTCACGTCTCTGAATATGTATGTCGGGCCGGAACGGAATCTCTTCGAGGAGACCCCCGAGCACGCCCACCGGCTGAAGCTGGACCAACCGATCCTGACCAACGAGGAACTGAACAAGATCCACGAATTGCGCGTGGGCAACCTGCGTTCGATGACACTGCCCATCCTGTTCCCCGTCGCCGAGGGCGGGCCCGGCCTGCGGCAGGCGATGGACGAGTTGTGCGCGGCGGCTTCCCGGGCGGTCGGGGGTGGCTGCACCATGCTGGTCCTTTCCGACCGCGGGGCCACGGCAGAACGGGCGCCCATCCCGGCCTTGCTGGCGACGGCTGGCGTGCACCATCATCTCATCCGGGAAGGCTTGCGCACCCGCTGCGGGCTGGTCGTCGAAAGCGGCGAACCCCGCGAAGTGCATCACTTCGCCATGCTGCTGGGCTACGGGGCCGGCGGCATCAATCCCTACCTGGCTTATGAAACGATCGGAGAAATGGTGCGCGACGGCCTGATTCCTGAAATCAAGGACACGCTCAAGGCGCACACCCACTACATCAAGGCCGTCAACAAGGGCCTCCTGAAGGTGATGTCCAAGATGGGCATCTCGACGCTGCAAAGCTACTGCGGCGCGCAGATTTTCGAGGCGGTCGGATTGGGCCCCGAGGTCGTCGACCGTTATTTCACGGCCACCCCGTCGCGGGTGGGCGGAATCGGGCTGGACGAGCTGGCGGCCGAGGTCCGGAAGCGGCACCAGCGGGCCTTTCCCCCGGCGCAGGTGCCCGCCCTGCTCGAACTGGACATCGGCGGTAACTACCAATGGCGACGGGGCGGCGAGTATCACTTGTTCAATCCGCTGACGATCGCCAAGCTGCAGCAGGCCACGTGCACCGGTGACCCGAAGCTCTACGCGGAGTACGCGAAGCTGATCAACGGGCAGCATGCCCAGCTCTGCACCCTGCGCGGCCTGCTGGACTTCAAACCCGCCGGCCCACCCGTGCCGCTGGAGGAAGTCGAGCCGTGGACGTCCATCGCGCGCCGGTTCAAGACGGGCGCCATGTCGTACGGCTCGATCAGCCAGGAGGCGCACGAGACGCTGGCCATCGCGATGAACCGCATCGGCGGAAAGAGCAACAGCGGCGAGGGCGGCGAGGATTCGTCGCGGTTCCTGCCCGATCCGGCCGGCGACTGGCGGATCAGCGCGATCAAGCAGGTGGCCTCCGGACGGTTCGGCGTGACAAGCCAGTATCTATTGAGCGCAAAGGAGTTACAGATCAAGATAGCCCAGGGCGCCAAGCCCGGCGAGGGTGGCCAGTTGCCCGCGGAGAAGGTCTACCCCTGGATCGCGAAAACGCGCCACTCCACGCCGTATGTGCAGCTCATCTCGCCGCCGCCGCATCACGATATTTATTCCATTGAGGATCTGGCCCAGCTGATCCACGACCTGAAGAATGCCAATACCCGGGCGCGGATCAGCGTGAAGCTGGTCTCCGAGGTGGGCGTCGGCACGGTCGCCGCCGGAGTGGCCAAGGGCAAGGCGGACGTGGTGTTGATCAGCGGGTGGGACGGCGGCACGGGGGCCTCGCCGGAGACCGCACTGAAGCATTCCGGCCTGCCGTGGGAGCTGGGCCTGGCGGAGACGCACCAGACGCTGGTGTTGAACGACCTGCGCAGCCGCATCGTCGTCGAATGCGACGGCAAACTGATGACCGGGCGCGACGTGGCGATCGCCTGCCTGCTGGGCGCAGAGGAATTCGGCTTCTCCACCGCGCCGCTGGTCTCGCTCGGTTGCGTGATGATGCGCGTCTGCCACCTGAACACCTGCCCCGTCGGCATCGCCACGCAAGATCCCGACCTGCGGAAAAAATTCACCGGCAAGCCGGAGTATGCGGTCAACTTCTTCCGGTTCGTCGCCAAAGAGCTGCGACAGATCATGGCCGGCCTGGGTTTCCGTACCCTGGACGAGATGGTGGGCCGCGTGGACTGTCTCGAGGCGCGCCGGGCGATCGAGCACTGGAAGGCGAAAGGCCTGGACTTCTCCAGCATCCTCTACAAGCCGGATGTGCCACCCCACGTCGGCACGCACCGCACCCAGGCCCAGGACCACGGGATCGAGCGGGCGTTGGACCACCGGTTGATCGAGCAGGCCGCCCCGGCGCTCGAACGCGCCGAGCCGGTGGAAATCGAAGTGCCCATCCGCAACGTCCACCGGACCGTCGGGACCATGTTGAGCAGCCAGATTTCGCGGTACTACGGCGAAGAGGGCCTGCCGGACAACACGATCACGCTGCGCTGTACGGGGTCGGCGGGACAGAGCTTCTGCGCCTTCGGTGCACGCGGCCTTACCGTCACGGTCGAAGGCGATGCGAACGATTACTTCTGCAAGGGCCTGTCCGGCGCGCGCGTGGCGATCTACCCGCCGCGCGCTGCGACGTTCATTCCTGAAAAGAACATCCTGATCGGCAACGTCGCGCTATACGGCGCGACCGACGGAGAGGTTTATGTCCGCGGCCTGGCCGGCGAACGGTTCTGTGTGCGCAACAGCGGCGCGCGGGCGGTGGTCGAGGGCGTCGGCGACCACGGCTGCGAATACATGACCGGCGGCCGCGTGGCGGTCCTGGGGCCGACCGGACGGAACTTCGCCGCGGGCATGAGCGGGGGCATTGCCTACGTCCTGGATGAGTCCGGCGACTTCGCGGCCAACCGCTGTAACCGGGAGATTGTCGAACTCGAGGGCGTAACCGACCCCGCCGACGAGGCCGAATTGCGGGACCTGGTGGAGAACCACTGGAAGCAGACGGGAAGCACCGTCGCCCGGCGGATCCTGGACGATTGGGAAGTCGCCCTGCCCCGCTTCGTGAAAATCATGCCGGTGGACTACAAGCGGGCGCTGGGCCTGGTCAGCCGACCGCAGGTCAGCATGCCCAGGACCGAACCGGTGTACGTCAGCGACACGGACGTGTTGGAAAGATTGTGACCGCGGATTGCGCGGATGGGCGCGGATAAGAAGAGCAAAAGACATGACAAACATAATCCATAGGGAAACAAGCGAGGCCATCATTGGGGCGGCAATGCAGGTCCTTAACGAGCTAAAGCCCGGATTAGATGAGAAGCTCTACGAGAACGCCTTGGTTATTGAGCTGAAAAAACGAGGGCACAGGGTTGAACAGCAACGGGCTTTCCCCGTGTATTATGAAGGCCAACTCATTGGGACTCTGATCCCCGACCTCATCGTGGACAATGCCGTGATTGCTGACCCGAAAGTGGTGACCGCTTTCAATGAAAATCACATAGCACAGATGATCGGATATCTCGCCATCACCGGGCTTCATCTGTCGATTCTTCTGAACTTTAAGTGTGCCAAACTGGAATGGAAACGCGTGGTTCGAGAACAGTCCTAATCCGCGTTCATCCGCGTAATCCGCGGTTAAAAGGTTGTTATGGGCAAACCGACAGGCTTCAAGGAATATACGCGCGAGATGCCGGCGTCGCGGCCCATTGAGGTACGCGTCAGGGACTACGGCGAAATCTACCAGCCGTTCCCGGATGAAAAGCTCCGGCAGCAGGCGGCCCGCTGCATGGACTGCGGCGTACCGTTCTGCCACAGTGGTTGCCCTCTCGGAAACATTATCCCGGACTGGAACGAGCTGGTGTACCGCAACCGCTGGCGCGAGGCGATGGACCGGCTGCATGCCACGAACAACTTCCCCGAGTTCACCGGGCGCCTCTGCCCCGCCCCCTGCGAGGAGGCCTGCGTGCTGGCGATCAACGAGCCCGCGGTGACGATCGAGCTGATCGAAAAGGCCATCATCGAGCACGGCTTCGAGAACGGGTGGGTGGTCCCGCAGCCGCCAGCCGTTCGGACCGGCAAAACCGTAGCCATCGTTGGTTCCGGGCCTGCGGGCCTGGCCTGCGCGCATCAGTTGAACCGCGCGGGCCATACGGTCACAGTCTTCGAGCGCGCCAACCGCCTTGGCGGGCTCCTTCGTTATGGTATTCCAGATTTCAAGATGGAGAAATGGGTCATTGACCGCCGCCTGAAGCTGATGGAGGCGGAAGGCGTGGTATTCCGGCCTGGCGTCAATGTCGGCACGGATCTTTCCGCCGAAGAATTGCGAAAGCACGACGCCGTGGTCCTGTGCGGAGGCGCAACGAAACCCCGCGACCTGAACGTTCCGGGCCGGGCGTTGGATGGCATTCATTTCGCCATGGATTTCCTGACGCCCCAGAACCGCCTCGGGGCCGGCGACCAGCCGGAGCGCGACGGGTTCCGTGCGATCTCCGCGCAGGGCAAACGGGTCATCGTCATCGGCGGCGGCGACACGGGTAGCGATTGCATCGGGACCTCCGTCCGGCACGGGGCCAAGTCGGTGACCAGCTTTGAGCTCATGCCCATGCCGCCGGAAGGCCGTCCGGAGAACCACCCCTGGCCCTATTACCCGATGCGTCTGCGCACCAGCTCTTCGCACAAGGAGGGCGGGCGGCGCTTCTGGGCCATCAACACGAAGCAGTTCGTCGGTGCGGGCGTCCGGGTGCGCAGCGTCATCACAGTCAACCTGGAGTTCGTAAAGAAGGATGGGCGCCTGCAAATGGTCGAGGTGCCGGGCTCGGAACACGAGTGGCCGTGCGAGCTGGTCCTGCTCGCCCTCGGCTTTGTCGGGCCGGAGCCGGACGGCATCATCGCCCGGCTCGGTGTGGACCTGGACGAGCGCGGCAACGTGAAGACGGAGAACTACGCCACGCGCGTGAAGGGCGTCTTCTCCGCCGGCGACATGCGGCGCGGCCAGTCGCTGATCGTCTGGGCCATCTCCGAGGGCCGTGAGGCCGCCCGTGCGGTGGACGAGTACCTCATGGGATTCTCCCTGCTCCCCACCAAGGGCGAGACGGATCTGCCGCGGGCCTAGTGATGTACAGTGGCTCGATAAACTCGATTTGTTTTGCCACCGGGAAGTGAGCACGCTACCGTGGCGGCATGCGCCGACGGTACCGTTCCGGACTAAGTAGCGCGCCTGGATTCAAGACGCGCCGCGGATGTCGCCGGGACGGTGAAGTCGCAGACCAGCGGCAGGTGATCGGAAAACAGCACCTGCGGCACATAGAACCGGGTAACGGCAATCTCGGGACTGTGGAGGATGTAATCGAGCTGCCGGCGCGGCGCCCAGCTCGGGTGCGTGAGAACAGTCTTGCCCGCCGCATTGCGCAGGCCCGCAGCGTCCAGGAGAGGTTGAATCTCCTCGGCGCCGCCGAAACTGTTGAAATCTCCCGCCACGATGCGCGGTTTGTCGACGGCCTGCACCAGCGGGAGGAGCGCCTGCAACTGGGCCTGCCGCGTGCGGCGGCGCAGGGATAGGTGCACGAGGAAGATCACCAGGTTTTTCAGTTCCAGCTCGATGACCAGCCGCTTGACGCCGCGCTCGAAGTAGTGGAACTGCTGCGCCTGGATTTCCTCGCGCGTCAGGAAGGCGTTGCCCTGTTTCCCGGCCAGCGGCAACAGGTGGAGGCGGGAGTGGCTCGGGTACTTCGACTGGTACGCGTGGAAATGCCCCAGGGCGCGCGCGATTTCCTCCGCCTGGTTCAACTGCCGGGACCGGTACGAGCCGCTGTCCACTTCGACCAGCCCCACGATATCCGGGGCTTGCGACCCGATGAATTGCGTTACCTGCTTAAGGATGTTCGCAGTTCGCTTCAGATAGCCCTTTCCCGGAACGGGAAAGTGAAAGTTCCGTGCCGTCCCAGCACAGTACCTCAAGTTATAGAGCAAAAAGCGCATCGCCGGTTAACCCATAGCGCTCCGGCGGTCCGGATTCAACCTCGGACTGGCCGCCTGAAAAAAGCCTTTTATCCATTCCCCTCTAACTGCTAGGGTTGTATTGATATCCGGCGACACAGGGGAGACCCGCGTGACCATCAAGGAACTGCTGACCCGTTCGGTTTCCCGGCGCGGAGACGGCATCGCGTTGCGATACAAGAAGGACGGTCGCTGGCAGACGCTGACCTATCACGAGTTCCTGATGCGTGCCTGGCGCGTCGCGGAACTCCTGGCGCGGCGGGGCATCAAGCCGGGCGACCGGGTGGCGATCCTCCGCGAAAACGCGCCGGATTGGCCGGAGATGTACTTTGGCATCACCGCCCTGGGCGCCACAGCGGTTCCTGTCGACGCCAAGCTCCAGGAGCAGGAGGTGGCGCATATCCTCCGCGATTCCGGAGCACGCCTTCTTTTTTCCGACGCCCGCAATTACTCCGTCCTGAAGGAGGTCGAACCGCACGTACCCGAGCTGCAGGCGGCGATCCTGGTCGGCGGGCGCGAACTGGGCCCCCAACCGTCGAGACGGATCAAGTACCTGGACTACGAGGAGGGCGTGGCGTCGGTCGCCGAACCGGCGGCCGCCACGGGCCGCGCCTATGACCGGCACCAGCCCTCCGAGGGCGACATCGCCTCGTTCATTTACACCTCGGGCACCACCGGCCGGCAGAAGGGCGCCATGTTGACCCACGCCAACTTCACCGCCAACGTGGAAGCCATCCTTCAGGCCATCCAGATCAGGCAGGACGATAATTTTCTTCTCGTGCTTCCGCTGCATCACGCCTTCGCGTTTACGGCCAACCTGCTGACGCCCGTCGGGGCGGGCTGCGAAATCAGCTTCGTGGAGAGCCTCAAAACGGTGGGGGAAAACACGCGCGAAGTCTCGCCGACCGTGCTCATTGGCGTCCCGTTGCTCATCGAGAAAATGTATAACCGCATCTGGACCGGCCTGCGCGAAAACAAGCTGGCCTGGACCCTCTACCGGTTGGGCCTGCGCAAGCCGGTACGGCACGGCATCGCGAAAAAGCTCGGGGGGCACCTGCGGCTGATCGTCACGGGCGGCGCGCCCTGCGACCCCAAGGTGCTGATCAACTTCGGGCGGTTGGGCTTCCCCATCCTGGAAGGATACGGCCTTACGGAAACCGCTCCCGTGCTCACCTTCAATCCCCTGGGCCACCCCAAGCCGGGCACGGTCGGGAAACCGCTGTCCAACGTCGAGATTCGCATCATGGACCCGAACGCCGAGGGTGTGGGGGAAATCGCGGCCCGGGGACCAAACATCATGAATGGCTACTACAACAATCCGGAGGCTACGAAAGCGGTCTTCCGGGACGGCTGGTTCCTGACGGGCGACCTGGGCTTCCTTGACGCCGACGGCTACGTGACCATCACCGGGCGCAAGAAAAACCTGATCGTCAACCGCGAGGGGAAGAACATCTATCCCGAGGAAGTGGAATATGCCGTCAGCAAGAGTCCTTTCGTTCGGGAATCGCTGGTGACGGGGTTCCGCGATGCCGATATGAAAGTGGGCGAACAAGTCGGCGTCATCGTGGTTCCCAACCAGGAAGCCATTGACGCCTACGCTGAACGGGAGAAAAAAACACTCTCCGAGTCAGAAGTCGTGGACCTCATTCGCAACGACGTCAAGCGCGTCTGCGCCAAGATCGCCGAGTATAAACGCCCCCGCCACATACAAATCCGGTGGGAGGAATTCGGCAAAACCTCCACAGGCAAAGTGAAGCGTTATCTTTACGCCCTCAAGACCGAGGATCTGTCGTGGACAACGGCCAACGGCTTAACCGCGAAAAACAACGACAAGAAATAGAAAAACGCCCCATCGGGACCACGTCCGGTTGAATCGCCCCGCCGGCCAGCCCGATCCCGACGGTGTGACTGTCAACCGATGCGATCGCCCCCCTGGAGCCGGTACCCACGCACGTAGTCCGCGCCGGACATGGGTTTTCTACCCTCGGGCTGAACTTCCAGAAGCCGAAGCGATTTTTGTCCACAGGCGATCAGGGGGCCGTCGGGGCCGCATTCCAGCACGAGGCCCGGCTCGCCCGTCACCGGCTCCACCCGGGCCATCAGAAGACGCAACAAGTGTCCGGAGCCTTTCGGGCTTTCCGTAAAACAACCCGGCCAGGGGGTAAAGCCACGGATGCGATGGCGCAAGATTTCCGCCGGCCGGCTCCAATCAAGGCGGCCATCCTCCTTGGTCAGCTTCGGCGCCAGGGTGGCCAAGGACTCGTCCTGAGGGAGGCGCGGGACGTGGCCGGACCGGATGAGCTCCACGGCGCGCACGAGCAGCGTAGCCCCCAGTTCGGCGAGCAGCGAGGTCAACATGGCGGCCGTGTGCTCGTCGCGAATCGGAACTTTTTCCTGGAGGATGATGTCGCCGGCATCCATTTTATCCGTGACGTACAGGATGGTGATGCCGGTTTCGGTTTCGCCGTTGGCCACGGCCCACTGCACCGGGGCGGCGCCCCGGTACCGGGGCAGCAGGGACGGATGGATATTGATCGCGCCTTTCGGCGGCAGGGCCAGCAGGGCGGGCTTCAGGAATTGCCCATAATCCGCCACCACAATCAAATCCGGGGCCAGGGCCTTCAAGGCCTCGATTTCCGCGGGGTCGCCCACCCTTTCCGGCGAGCGCACGGGCAAACCCACCCGGAGCGCCAGTTGTTTGACCGGGCACGCGGTGAGCATCCGATGCCGGCCGCTGGGCCGGTCGGGTTGGGTCACCACGGCTACCACGGGATCGCCCGGCCGGGTGGCGAGTTCCCGCAGCGCGGGGCAGGCCAGCGAACCCGAACCTATGTACAGTATACGCACGTGGATCTCTCCGCTCGGAGTCTTCCTTTCTCACACCATCCCGGCTTGCGCAATGACAAACTCCGGCGGCCCGGCGGCCTGTCTGTTCGTAACAAACGGCTTCACATCCATGAAGTAACTTGTTGTGGTAAAAAGATAAAGGGGCGTTTGGGCTGGACACGACGCGGGACTCAGCCTAGGCTTCCCACTAAACCACGGGGGGCCATGGCCGTCGTACCCACAGCCCAGAAGGCGCGAGAAGTAATCGAGGCCATCCACCGCTACGGTCTCAAGGCCCCGCGCACGATCATCTTCGGCAAAAACCGCCTGACTGAACTGGGCGACTTGGCCTTCCTCCTCGCGGCCGGCAGGAAAGCGCTGCTCCTGCTCGGCGGCGCGTCGGCCCGGCATTATGGGCTGGATCGGCGCATCGTCGGACTGCTGTCACGTCATGGAATTACCACCGAGGTCCTGGACGGCATTCACGGCGAACCCACCGTGGCCCGGGTGGACGAACTGGCGGCGCGAGCCCGCGAATTGCAGCCCGGCCTGATCGTGAGCGCTGGCGGCGGCAGCGTGATGGACAGCGGCAAGGCGGTCGCGACGCTGGCCGTCAATGACGGCTCCGTAGAGGAGTATCTGGAGGGCGAAGACGAGGGGCGGACGATGGCCGCGGCACCGCTGCCGCACATCACCATCCCCACGGTTGCCGGCACCGGCGCGGAGATGACGCACAACGCCGTGATCGGCTCCCCGGAGAAGAAATTCAAGCGAAGCATGCGCGCGGATTCCATGATCCCGACGATCGCGGTCATTGATTCCATGCTCACCTTGAGCGTACCCCACGATGTGACCGCCTCGGGCGGCATGGACGCCCTCACCCAGCTGATCGAGTCCTGCATCAGCAACCGGCGCCGGCCCGAAACCACGGCGCTGGCGCAGGAGGGGTTGCGCTTGGCGCGCGAGGCTATATCGGTCAGCGTGGAAGCGCCAGGGAACGAAGCGGCTCGCGACAAGATGGCGCTCGTCAGTATGCTGGGCGGTGTCTGCCTGGCGAATGCGGGACTGGCCATGGCGCACGGCATCGCAGCCGCTTTGGGCGCGCTATACGGCGTGCCACACGGCTTGGCCTGCGGCATTCTGCTTCCCTACACCCTTCGCTATAATGCCTCGGCCTGCTCCCATGAACTGGCCCATGCCCTCTCCGCGTTCCTGAACCAGGGCGGCATGGCGCCTCGGATCGTCGAAGAGGGCATCGCCGCCATCGAGAAACTCGCCGACGCTATCGGTATCCCTGCGGACCTCAAAGAGATGGGATTGCAGGAGGAAGATGTCCAAGAGGTGGCCCGCCATTCCATGGGTACGAGCATGTCCGGCAATCCAATCCCCATGACCCCAGAGCAGGTCGCCGAGTTCCTTCGCCCGCTGGTGTAATCACTGGCCCCGCTGATCAGGCTGGGCCGGGCGCTCCGCGCACGGCCGTTGTCTGACCGTTTGATCCCGCGCGACGGAGCGCGCGGGCCACCACAATCCCGATCCGCATCTGAACGAAAAATGACAAACGCAGGTTGACAGCCGCCGCCTCCGGCATGACTATGGCGGTGTTCGCTGGGGGTGCCCGCTGAAGGCGGGCTGAGAGTTCCCGGGTGTCGGGATAACCCCTTGAACCTGTACGGGTCATGCCGGCGGAGGGAAGCGATGAGGTTCGTTCACAGGGCTACGGGGCGTTCACCGCGAAGGATTCTCCCGTTTTCTCCCCGTCCGCGTCACCCGTCTTTTTGAGGAGAAGCCATGACGGAGACGGTGGCGGCAACGGGCGGCGGGCGGAACCTGACCGCACTGGATTTTTTCGTGTTGTGGATGGGCGCGTCCATTTCGCTGGCCGAAATCTGGGCGGGTGGACTCCTGGCCCCGCTGGGATTCATCGGCGGCCTGGTGGCGATCGTTCTGGGTCACGTCATCGGCAATACGCCCATGGCCCTCGGGGGAATCATCGGGAGCCGCCACGGCGTGCCGGCCATGATCAGCACCCGCGGCGCGCTCGGGATCCGGGGGTCCTACCTGCCCGCGGTGTTAAACTGCATCCAGTTGATCGGATGGACGGCGGTCATGCTGTGGATCTGCGGGCACACGGCGGCTCAAGTCGCCGGCGCGTCGTGGCCGGCAGGCGCCCGGATCTGGATTCTCGGCGCGGGGATTCTGACCACCCTGTGGGCCCTGACCGGCCATGGAATCCGGAAATGGCTCCAGCGTACGGCCGTGGTCCTGCTGACGCTCCTTTCGATCCTGATGACTCTCACGATCTTCCGGCGGTACGGGTTCGTCCATCTCCTGGATATCCGGCCCACCGGCGCCCTCTCCTTCGGCCAGGGCCTGGACCTGGTGATCGCGATGCCGATCTCCTGGCTTCCCCTGGTCTCGGACTACTCGCGGTTTGCGCAAAGCACGCGCGGCAGTTTCTGGGGCACGTGGTGGGGCTATCTGCTGGCCGGCAGTTGGATGTACGCTGTCGGGCTGTGCGCCGCGCTGGCTTCGCAAACGGCATCCCCCGATAGCATGGTCATGGGCTTAATGGCCGAGATCGGCCTGGTCGGCCCCGCGCTTCTGATCGTCATCCTCTCCACCGTCACCACGACGTTCCTCGACATCTACTCCAATGCCGTTTCCGTCCGGAGCCTCGCGCCGAAACTCAATGAGCGCGCGGTCATCGCCATCGGCGGCCTGGCGGGAACGCTGCTGGCGATGTTCTTTCCCGCCACGGAATATCAGACCTTCCTGCTTTTCATCGGGGCGATGTTCTGCCCGCTGTTCGGCGTCGTCCTCGCGGATTACTTCATCCTCAAACGAATGCGCTTCGAGACGGCGGGAACACAGGACGGCCGGCGCCCCGCCTATTGGAAGGGCATCCATCTGACCGCCATCGCGGCCTGGGCGGCCGGCTTCGCGCTCTTCAAACTCGCCGAGCGCTGCGGCTGGACCGTCGGCGCGTCCCTCCCCGGCATGCTCGGCGCCGCGGCCCTCTACCTGCTCGCCGCGCCGCTCGTTCGACGCGTGCGGCAAGGCGCAGCCGCGGAGAGCGCGACATGAACCCTCTGACACAGATTCAATGCGCTCAACAGGATCTCATTAGCCCCGCTATGCGCGAGGTGGCCGAGCAGGAGCATCTCCCCCCCGAACACCTCCGCGACCTCGTGGCCCGGGGCCGTGTCGTCATCCCCGCCAATCCGCGCCACGCCAGCCTGCGCCCCATAGGGATCGGCCGCGCCCTGCGCACCAAGATCAACGCCAACATCGGCAACTCGGCCTCGTCCGGCGGCCCGGAGACCGAACTCGAAAAACTCGCCTGCGCCATCCGGTACGGTGCGGACACGGTCATGGACTTGAGCACCGGCGGATGCCTTGAGGCCATCCGCGCGCACATTCTTGCCCATAGCCCCGTCCCCGTCGGCACGGTCCCCATCTACGAGGCCCTGGCAAAGCTGGACGATCCCTTGGACCTGTCCATCGAACGACTGCTGGAGGTCATCGCCGCCCAGGCGGAGCAGGGCGTGGATTTCATGACCCTTCACGCCGGCATCCTGCGGGAGCATCTGCCGGCGGCTCGCCAACGCCTCACCGGCATCGTCAGCCGCGGTGGATCCGCCCTTGCGCTGTGGATGGACCGGCACGGCCGCCAGAACCCGATCTTCGAGCACTTTGACCGCGTGCTGGATATCTGCCGCGCCCACGACGTCACGATCTCCCTCGGCGACGGCTTGCGCCCCGGCTGCTTGGCTGACGCCTCGGACGACGCCCAGTTCGCCGAACTGCGCGTACTGGGCGACCTGGTCCGCCGCTGCCGGGCCGCCGGCGTACAGGCCATGGTCGAAGGGCCCGGCCATGTCCCGCTCCACGAGATCGAGCCCAACATGCGTGCCGAGCGAGAGATATGCGACGATGCCCCCTTCTACATTCTCGGCCCCATCGTCACCGACTGCGCGCCCGGCTACGACCATATCACCGCCGCCATCGGCGGCGCGCTCGGCGCCCTGCACGGCGCGGCCATGCTCTGTTACGTCACCCCCCGCGAGCACCTGGGCTGGCCCACGCTGGAAGACGTCCGCCAGGGCGTGATCGCCTTCCGCATCGCCGCCCATGCCGCCGACGTCGCGGCCGGCCGGCCGGGCGCGCGCGACCGCGACGACGCCGTCTCCCGCGCCCGCGCCGCCTTCGACTGGGAGTCGCAGTTCCGGCTGGCGCTCGATCCGGAACGCGCCCGGACGATGCACGCCGAGTCTTCATCCGCGCACCCCGCGACGGGCGAACCCTGCTGCACCATGTGCGGCCCCCGGTTCTGCGCCCTGCGCATCAGCCGGGACTGGAAACAATCCGCGAAATGAAAGTTTCCAAACATTGAAAAACCCAGCGCTTGTTTTTCCCAATCATTGGAAAAATCGGCCGGATTATTTCCAATGTTTGGAAAAACGCTATCCATCAACCATTAACCACCCGCCTGCAGCGCTTCGCGCAGCGATGCGGGCAGGTCAACCATTAACCATTCCCCATGTCTAAGCCCATCGTCTGGACCATAGCCGGGACCGATCCCAGCGGCGGCGCCGGGATCCAAGCCGACCTGAAGACCATGCAGGCGCTGGGCGTTCACGGGTGTTCCGTCATTACCGCGCTCATCGCGCAGAACACGCTCGGCGTCCGGCGCGTGGAGTACACACCCGCGGACCTCATCGAGGCGCAACTGCACGCCCTGCGCGA
>JAHJJH010000106.1 GCA_018823105.1 Verrucomicrobiota bacterium
CGCGCAGCGCGTCGGCATCGCCCGGTGGAACGAGCAGCGCGTTTTCATCATGGCGCAGCACGGCCGGGATGCCCCCGACGGGCGTCGCGATGACGGCCAGGCCGGTCGCCATGGCCTCCAAGAGCGCCAGGGGAAAGCCCTCCTGGAACGAGGGGAGCACAAACACGTCGGCCGCCCGCAATCGCTCCGGCATGGCAGATGGCTCCACCGCGCCGGCGAACTCGACGCGGTCCTGAATCTGACGGGAGGCCGCCAGCGCCTGCAACGTCTCCCGCTGGGGGCCCGTGCCGCAGATCGTAAGGCGCTCGCGGTCGGTCAGCGCCATGAGCAGGTAACGCAGCCCCTTGCGCTCGATCAACTGGGCCGCCGTGATGACGCGCAGGGGGCCTTCGCGCGGCGGCCGGGGGGCGGCCGGGCAGAAGGTCTCGGTGTCCACGCCATTTTCGATGACGGTCATCCGGCCGTCCCGCCAGGTCTGCAGGGCCAGTTCGCGCAGCGATTCGCTGACGGCGATGACATGGGCGGCATCCCGCCAGACCCGACGCACCATGGGTTTCAGCAGGGGGTAAAGCAAGCCGAAGCGTTCGGGCTGGTAGCCCGGAACATCCGAGCCGTGCAGAACCACGGTATACGGAATTCCATGTCGCTGATACAGGCGCCGGGCCAGGAGGCCCGCGGGAAAGGAAAAATGGGCCAGCACGGCGTCGGGTTTCAGGTCCGCGAATTCATCCAGGCGCCGACACGCGGCGAGATGGAATCGGCCCAACTCGACGGCTGTGTGACGGGTCCATTCCTTCTTGGGGGCGCGGATTCGGCGGAGGGTCAGCCCGTCGCGGCTTTCCTCCGCGGGCAGCCGCCCGCCGAGGTCGGAGGTCAGGACATCCACCGTCATGCCGTCGCGGGCCGCCTCGCGTGCCAGGTACCAAGCGGCGAGTTCCGCTCCGCCGTGGTAGGGCGGGAACCCATGGCAGATGACCAGCAGGCGCGGGCTACTCATCCTCTTGTTTTCCGCGTTGCTGCTCCAGCTCCCAGAACAGGCTGTTGTGCGAGCTGATTTCCTTGCGGAGGCTGGCGACCTGGTCCGCCAAGAGCCCGAACAGGAACAGGAGAATGCCGGCCAGGATGGCGAGGAGCGCGCCGCCCACGATCTTCAGGCGGAACATCGCGATCACGTAGACCTGGTACACGAGGCCGATCGCGATCAGCGCCACGGCCGGGACGCCCAGCGCGCGCAGGGGATCGAACAGCATCACCAGCCGCAGGGCCAGCAGGACGGCCTTGACGCCGTCCGCGAAGATGCGGACGGAACTCTTGCCCACGCGCGGCCCGCAATGGACGGGCACGAAAACATGGGAATGGCGGCTCTTGATGACGAACATGAGGGACGTGATGGAAAACGAGAAACCCTCCGGCAGCAAATCGAGCATGCGCATGAACAGCAGCCGCCGCCCGGCGCGCAGGCCGCAGTTGAGATCGGGAATCCTCCGGCCGGCGAGGAAATTGCACACCCGCTGCAGCAGCCACTTGCCGGGCTTGCGCACGAGGGGGATCCCGGCGCCCGGGGGGCGGGCGCCGAACACACATTCGTGCCGCTCCAGTTCCTCCAGCATTTTAGGCAGGTCGGCCACGTCGTGCTGCCCGTCGCTGTCGAAGAAGAGCACATTCTCGGCCTGCGTGGCGAGGATGCCGGTTTTCAGCGAGGCGCCGTATCCCCGGTTGGAGGAATGTCGTCGTAGGATCACGCGGCCGGCGAACCCGGCCAGGACGTCGGCCGTCCCGTCATCCGAGCCGTCATCGACGGCAATGATCTCCAGGTCGCGGTTTTCCGTGAACCGGACGAGGGCGTCCAACACGGGCCCCACGGCCTCCCGTTCATTGAACACGGGGACGATAACCGCCAGTGTATTCGACCTTTTCATACGGGACCATGTGCCTCGCGGGGAAGGATAATGCAGTCGGGGCCGCGGCGGCAAGGGGGAAGGCAGAGCCCGCGGCGGGAGGCCGTCTCATGGTTCTTGACCGGTTGCTCGTTCAGGAACAAAATCTAATTATAAGTCGGGCCATAATAGAAAAGACGCTTTATGTAGGGCCTCCGCTTGTCGGAGGCCGAAATTCGGCGCGCCGCATCCGCCTTCGTCAAACTTCGGCGAGACAAGAGCGGCGGCCCTACATCCGCATGTCCATTCAATTAGGACTGACTAATAAGAGAGAAGGTTCTGTTCGCCCAAGGACCCGAAAAGGATGCCGAAGATGAAAAGGCTGTTCCTTGCTGTTGTCTCCGTGATCCTCTCGGTTCTTGGCGGGGCTTTCGCCCAGTATCCGATCTCGGAACCCCCTGAATTCATCAACTATCAGGGGCGACTCCTGGACGGGGACACCCTCGTCAATGGCGAAGAGACAATCGTTTTCCGCCTGTTTGACTCGGAGGAAGACGGGAATGAGGTCTTCGCAGAGACGCAGACGGTGACCGTCGTGGATGGCCTGTATTCCGTCAGGGTGGGCTCCCACAGTCCAACCGGCGCGCTGGTCAACGCGCTGGCCAGTTCGCCGCTGTACCTCGAGATCGAAATCGACGAAACACCGCTCTCGCCCCGCGAGCGAATCGGCTCGGTGGCGTTTGCGCTGAACGCGTTGGATCGAAGTTCGATCTCCTTCGAAACCGGCGAGTCGTTCGTCATCGTCCAGACGACCAGCAACGACGTGGAAAACGGCCAGAACCTGCTGGCCGCCTACGCGGTGGCCTCGGCCCTGGAGCCGAACGGCCTGCCGCGCAGCGCCGATAACCGCGTGACGGTGCTCGTGCCGCCGGGCCGGTATGATCTCCAGGCAACTACGCTGGCCCTGATCGAGGAGTTCGTGGACGTGGTCGGCCTGTCGCCGGCGCGGGACGATCAGTACATCACGGGCACGTCGGAAGGATCCGGTTCGGGTGTGCTGCTACAAACGGCCGACGACGTGCGGATTGAGAATCTCTTTGTCGAATGCGCCCGGGGGGGCGGGGACGTATACAACAACAGCATGGATCCCGCCGCCTATTTTCCCGATGGGGGCCTGTCCAACACCGTGGTGCGGAATTGCCGGTTCAAGGAGGATACGGAGGGCGGGGCGTGGTCCACGCGGCTCGGTACTGACTATGCCGGAACCTACGAAAACTGCGTGGCCGGCTTGTACGCGTTCGGCGGATGGCTGGGTCGGGCGTCGGGCACCTTCCGGGACTGCCGCGCCGAGAATGGTAGCTTCGCCGGCGCGGGAGGCGAGGCATCGGGCCTGTTTGAAAGATGCACCGGCGGGCCGGCGAGTTTTGCGGGCCTGGGCGGTGTGGCCTCGGGTACGTTCCGGGATTGCGTCGGGGATTTCAACAGCTTTGGCGTGTCCGGAACGGCGGATGGGTTCTTCTTCAACTGCTGGCTCAAGGGTACGCACTGGGGCAATTTCGAACTCGCCGGCCGCTTGGAGGGCTGCCGCTGGGACGCGCCCGTCACGACCGTCAATAGCGGCATTGTGTTCCGGTCGATCGTCGACGGCGTGTTTCGCAACGACTCCAAATACGAGGGGTTGAGTGCGATCGCCTACGAGAGGGGAGACGCGTTTGTGATCGTGGAGACGACCACCAACGAGTTCGCCAACGGCCAGAACCTGCTGGCCGCCTACGCGGCCGTGACCAACCTTACCCCGCACGGGCAGGAACTGGGCATGGACAACCGGGCCGCTGTTCTCGTTCCTCCCGGCCGGTATAACCTGGGCACGGGACAGCTCACGCTGTCGGCCGAGTACGTGGACCTCGTCGGCCTCTCCTCCGCCCGGAGCGACCAGCATATCCTGGGCGACTCGGACGGCTTCGGGACCGGCGTGCTCGGCCAGACGGCCGACGATGTCCGGATCGAGAATCTGGTGATTGAATGCACGCGGGCTGGTGGGTACGCCGGGGACACCAGCAATTCGCCGTCCGCTTACTTTCCGAATTCGGGATTGTCCAACACGGTCGTGCGCAATTGCGAGTTCAGGTCCGACGGGGTCAACGCGTGGTCCATGCGCATCTATATCGAGTACGCCGGAACCTACGAAAACTGCCTGGCCGGCAAACGAAGCTTCGGGGGATATCACGGCGTGGCCTCGGGCACCTTCCGGGACTGCGAGGCCGGCGACGAGAGTTTTGCCTATTACTACAACTGCGAGGCCAGCGGGGTGTTCGACCGCTGCCGGGCCGGAAACAACAGTTTCGGGTCCCGCGGGGTCGCGTCCGGCCGGTTCACGGACTGTGTCGCGGGCTACTCCAGTTTCGGCGGCGACAACGGTGAAGCCACGGGGACGTTCTCCCGGTGTACGGCCGGCCACTGGAGCTTTGGCGGGGGGAGTATCGGTGACGGGAAGGCCTCGGGGCGATTCGCGGATTGCACCGCCGGCAACTTTAGTTTCGGCGGGCGCGGCAGCGAGGCGTCGGGCGAGTTCATCCACTGCATCGCCGGCGACAACAGCTTCGGCGGCGGTGACGGGCCCGTGGCCTCGGGCTATTTCCAGGGCTGTTACGGCGGCGACGGGTGTTTCGGGTTTGAGGGCGTGGCCTCGGGCGTGTTTATTGACTGCGTGGGAGGGCACATGAGTTTCGGGGGCGTCGATGATCCCGGCTCCATGAACGTGTCCTCCGGAACGTTTTACAACTGCTGGCTCAATTCGGAAAGCTGGAATGGCGGATTGGCCGGAAAGATGGTGGGGTGCCGGTGGGCCGGCGACGTTTACATTCTGGACGGCGCGCAAATCTACGACTCGACGATTGCCGGGTGGCTCATCGGGTGGGGAGTGGGCACCTGCAAGGTTGCACACGTCCGTGCCCAGAACATCGTCTGGAGCAACATGGTCAACGCGATCTTCTTGCCGTATAACGTCGAGGATCTCGACGTGGAATGACCCGCGCGCCGTCTTCGCCTGCGCAGGCATGGCCGCGCCGAAAAGTCTCCCCGTGCGATCCGCCCATTCCGGGCCTGCTGTTCCGTTGACTTTTGATGATGACCTTGTAGAGTTACCGCGAGTTTTTATCCGGCGGCGCGGTGCCGAACCTTCGTGAAAATACACAGGATCAAGAAGGGACTGGACATCCCGCTGGTCGGGGCCCCGGAACCGATCGTGGCGGACGGCCCGCTGGCGGAGTGCATCACGCTCTATCCCAATGAGTTCGAGGGTCTCAAGCCGCGCCCTTTGGTCAAGCCTGGCGACACGGTGCGGCGCGGTTCCATCCTGTTCTACAGCAAGAAGCTCGAGGCGCTGAAGTTTCGTTCCCCCGCTGCGGGGACGGTGAAAGAAGTGGTATTTGGTCATCGCCGCGCGCTGGAAAAAATCGTGATCCGCGTCTCCGGCGCCGACGAGGTCGAACCGCTGCCCCGGTTCGCGGCCGGGCAGATCGCCGGCTTGTCGCGCGAGGCCGTCCTGGCCCTCCTGCTGGATACCGGCTACCTGGCGCATCTGAAGCAGCGCCCGTTTTCCCGCGTGCCCGATCCCAAGGCCCGCCCCAAGTCCATCTTCGTTAATGCCATGAACACGGCGCCGTTCCAGCCGGAGGCGGGCGTGGTCGTTCGGGGTCACGAGGCCGCGTTCCAGGCGGGACTCGATGCGCTGACCGCGCTCACTTCCGGCCGGGTGTACCTGTGCCTTCCGGGGGGCCGTCCGGATCTTCCGCCTGCCCTGGCCGGCGCGAAAAACGCGGAGATTCATTTTTTCGAGGGACCGCATCCGGCGGGGAATTCCAGCGTGCACCTTCACCATATCGATCCCATCCGGCCGAATGACGTGGTCTGGACGGTGAAGGCGGTGGACCTGGTACAGATCGGAAGGCTCCTGCTGGACGGCGCCATGCCGCCCGATCGCGTGATCGCGCTCGGCGGGCCGGGGGTGTTGGACGGGGAGCGGCGTTATTGCCGGACCCGCCTGGGCAGCCCGCTGGAAGGGCTGCTGAAGGACAAGCTGGCCGCCGGCGAGCAACGGATCGTCGCGGGCGACATCCTGGCGGGCGTCCAGGTGGGCGTGGACAGCAGCCTGCGTTTCCAGGATTCGGCGCTGTGTGTGTTGCCTGAAGGCCGTGAGCGGCATTTCATGGGCTGGATCGTCCCCGGATGGAGTACGTTCAGCCAATCCCGTTCGTTTCTTTCGACATGGCTCCGGCGCCGCGCGACGTGGGCCCTGGATACGAATCGGCACGGCAGCCCGCGCGCGATGGTGCTCACCGGCCTGTATGACCGGTTCGTGCCGATGCGGATCATGACCGATTACCTCGTGCGCGCGGTGCTGGCCCACGACATCGACGAGGCCGTCAAGCTGGGGTTACTGGAGACCGACCCGGAGGATTTTGCTCTCTGCGCATTTGCCTGTCCCTCGAAAATGGATTTGGTGGGCATCATTCGCCGCGGCCTGGCCGAGGTGGAACGGGAAGGCATCTAGAACTGAACACCGAACACTGAAACCTTCGCCGAAGATGAAGTTCCTGGAACAGATGATCGAGAAGATGCGCCCGTTGTTTGCGCCGGGCAGGCCGCTGCACCTGTTCCACGCGGTCTTCGAGGCGACGGACTCGTTCCTGCTCACGCCCCCGGACGTGACCGACGGCCCGCCGCACGTGCGCGACGCGCTGGACATTAAGCGGACGATGACGTTCGTCGTCATCGCGCTGATCCCATGCACGCTCTTCGGGATTTTCAATGCCGGCTACATGCATAACACGGTCAACCAGGTGCCGGGCGCGGGCTTTCTCCAGCACCTGCTCCAGGGGCTGCGCCTTGTGCTTCCGATCATCCTGGTCTCGTATGCCGCCGGCGGATTCTGGGAAGTGCTCTTCGCCACGATCCGCAAGCACGAGATCAACGAGGGCTTCCTGGTTACCGGCCTGCTGTTCCCGCTGATCCTGCCCCCGACGATCCCCTTGTGGCAGGTGGCGGTCGGCATCTCGTTCGGCACCGTGATCGGAAAGGAAATCTTTGGCGGCACGGGCTTCAACGTTCTCAATCCGGCGTTGACCGCGCGGGCGTTCCTCTATTTCGCCTACCCGGCGCAAATCTCGGGCGACCGGGTCTGGGCCAGCGTGACCGACTGGGCCGGGGTGGCCGACGGATTCACCGGGGCGACCTCGCTGGCGGTGGCCAAGGCCGCGCCCGCCGGTGCGAATATCGTGGAATTCCTCCGGCAATCCGGATTTTCCCTCAAGAGCATGGTCATGGGCCTGGAACCCGGGAGCATCGGCGAGACGTCCGCCATCGCCGTCACGCTGGGGCTCCTGATCCTGGTGCTCACCGGCATCGGCTCCTGGCGCATCATCGCCGGCGGAGTGTTGGGCACGGCGATGTCCGTGACGCTCCTCAACGTCCTGCCGGAACCGTTGCGCCTGGCCAAGCCGATTCTCCAATTGCCGTTCTACTACGACCTGGTGATGGGCGGGATATTCTTCGGCATTGTGTTCATGGCCACGGATCCGGTCTCCGCGGCGGCCACGCCGGCCGGCAAGTGGATCTACGGTTTTTCCATCGGGGCGCTGACCATCGTCATCCGCACCTTCAATCCGGCCTACCCGGCGGGGAACATGCTGGCGATCCTCTTCTGCAATGTCATGGCGCCGCTGGTCGATCACATGGTCGTGCAGGTTCATATCCGCCATCGCGCGCGATACCTGGCGAGGATGAACCATGGCTAAAGGCGACGCCTATACCCTTGGATACGCGGCAATCATCTGCGTGGTATGCAGCCTGCTGCTCTCGACCACGGCGTCCCTGTTGAAGCCGCGGCAGGATATCGAGGTGGAGCTCGACCGGAAGCTGAACGTGTTGAAGGCGTTCGGCGTGGCGACGGAAGATGAGCGGGGCAAAAAGATGGACGGCGCCGAGGTGGACCGTCGCTTCGCCGAACACATCTCGGAAATCATCCTGGATGGCGAAACCGGCCAGGCGATCCCCGGCCTGACCGGCCGGGAGCTGTCCCGCGAGGACCTGGAACAGAAACGGAAGTTGCCCCTCTACCTGTGGAAAGAGGACGGGCGGATCACCCGCTATGCCTTTCCGATTTCCGGCAAGGGATTGTGGTCCACCATTTACGGCTACATGGCCCTGGACGCGGACTTGAGCACGATCATCGGGGTGACTTTCTACCGCCACGGCGAGACGCCGGGCCTGGGCGGCGAGATCGCCACGGAGGCGTTCCAAAAACAGTTCGTGGGCAAGCGGGTGTTCAAGGACGGCCGGTTGCAGCGGATCGAGGTGGTGAAGGGGACGGTCGCGGACCGCTATCCCGAAGGAAACGACCACGCGGTGGACGGGATCAGCGGCGCGACGCTGACGGGGAGGGGCCTGAACCAGTTCATGAACCGGGACCTTGAGAAGTACGGAAAATACTTTACGGGTATTCGCGGCGGGGGATGAGCCGAAATGGCGGAAAACCTTAAAAAAATCCTGGTAGACCCGCTCTCGGAGAGCAACCCGATCACGATTCAGATCCTCGGGATCTGCTCGGCGCTGGCCGTCACGGTGAAGATGGAGACGGCCCTCGTGATGGCCATGGCGCTCACCGTGGTCACCGCCGGGTCGAACCTCGTTATTTCGCTGCTCCGCAAGTCCATCCCCGGACGCATCCGCATGGTGGTAGAGGTCGCGGTCATTGCGACCCTGGTCATCGTGGCCGACCAGTTCATCCGGGCCTACCTGTTCGACATCAGCCGGCAGCTTAGTGTGTTTGTGGGCCTGATCATCACGAACTGTATCGTCATGGGCCGCGCCGAAGCGTTCGCGATCCAGAACCCGCCGCTGCCGTCCTTGCTGGACGGCCTAGGCAACGGGCTCGGCTACAGCCTGATCTTGTTGATCGTCGCCTTCTTTCGCGAACTGCTGGGTTCGGGCTCGCTGTTCGGCTGGCGTCTGTTGCCGGGCGGTTACCCCGGCAACGGCATGGCCCTGCTGGCGCCCGGCGCGTTTTTCGCGCTGGGCCTGATCATCTGGGTGCAGCGCACGTTGACGAAGAAATTCGATACGGAGTAAGCGTTCATGGATTTGCTCAACCTGGCCATCAAGTCCGTCTTCATCGAGAACATCCTGCTCTCGACGTTCCTGGGGATGTGCTCGTTCCTGGCGATCTCGAGGCGGATCGAGGCCGCCACGGGCCTGGGCATGGCCGTGATCTTCGTGCAGACCATTACCGTGCCGGCGAACTGGCTGATCAAGCATTTCTTCCTGGAGCCCGGGGCGCTGGCCTGGACCGGCGTGCCGGCGCTGGCGGCGCTGGATCTCTCGTTTCTGTCGTTCATCTGCTTCATCGCGGTCATCGCCAGCCTCGTGCAGTTGGTGGAGATGGTCATGGATCGGTTCTTCCCGGCGCTCTACCAGACCCTGGGCATCTTCCTGCCGCTGATCACCGTTAATTGCGCCATTCTCGGCGGCTCGCTGTTCATGATGGAACGCAACTACGCTTTTTCGCAGTCCGTGGTTTTCGGGGCGTCCTCCGGCGGCGGGTGGGCGCTGGCGATCACCGCCATGGCCGCCATCCGCAAGAAATTGCGCTATTCAAATATCCCGCCCGGCCTCAAGGGGTTGGGCATCACCATGATCCTGACCGGCCTGATGGCCATGGCCTTTATGTGCTTCTCCGGAATCAGTTTGTGAACCGCGAACCGTGAACACTTCGCTGCTATACATCCTCGCCAGCACCGTCGTATTCACCGGGATCATCCTGGTTTTCGTCGCCGGGCTCATGCTGGCCTCCCGCAAACTCGTGCCGTCGGGGCCGGTGACCATTGATATCAACGAGGGGGACAAGCAGGTAAGGGTGGATTCGGGGGGTTCCCTCCTGACGGCCCTGGCCGATCAGCGAATCTACCTGCCCTCGGCGTGCGGCGGCGGCGGCACGTGCGCCATGTGCAAATGCACGGTGAAGGAAGGGGTCGGCAGCATCCTGCCGACGGAGACCGGGTATATCAGCCGCCAGCAGGCGAAGGAAGGGCTGCGCCTGGCCTGCCAACTCAAGGTCAAACGCGATCTGAAAATCCGCATCCCGCCCGATATCCTGGAAATCCGGAAATTCGAGGGCGCCGTTCGCTCCAACCGCAACGTGGCCACGTTCATCAAGGAGCTGGTACTGGACCTGCCCGGCGGGACCGATCTGAAATACAGGGCCGGCGGATACATCCAGCTGGACATCCCGCCGTACGAGCTCGCGTATCGCGACTTCGATATCGACGAGCGATTCCGGGACGCTTGGGACGCGCTCAAGCTCTGGGACTGGAAGGCGAAGGCCGATGAGCCCTGCTTCCGGGCCTATTCGATGGCCAGTTATCCCGCGGAAGGCAACCTGGTCAAGCTCAACGTCCGCATCGCCACGCCACCGCCGGGGATGGACGTTCCGCCGGGCGTCGCGTCCAGCTACCTCTTTGGGCTCAAGCCCGGCGACAAGGTGCTGATTCGCGGGCCCTTCGGGGAATTCTTCGCCAAGGATTCGGAACGCGAGATGGTCTATATCGGCGGGGGCGCCGGCATGGCCCCGTTGCGTAGCCACATCATGGACCTGCTGCTCACAAAAAAGGTAAAGCGGAAGATCAGCTACTGGTACGGCGCCCGCTCGCTGCGCGAGATGTTCTACGAAGAGGATCTCCGCGCCCTGGAGAAGGAATTCCCCAATTTCTCGTTTCATCTGGCCTTGAGCGAACCCCGCCCGGAGGACCACTGGCAGGGACCCGTCGGCTTTATTCACACCGTGGTACAGGATCGCTACCTGGCCAACCACGAGGACCCTTCCGAGGTCGAATTTTACCTTTGCGGCCCGCCCCCCATGATCGCCGCCATCAACGTCATGCTCTACAACCTTGGCGTGGGCAAGGAAATGATCGCCTACGACGAGTTTTAACTTCCTTTCGGGAAAGCCCGTCGCCTTGTGAATGATAGGGGCGAGGCGAGGATCCATGCACCCGGGACGTGGCGGATCTATCCCGCGACAGCGTTTTACGAAGGTCACACGGTATGGTATAGTCGCCACTTTGTTTGATTCGGCAGGCGCTCGTCTCTCATGGAAGCCATGCAAATGCAGCCCGAGGCATCACCCCCACGCGATCTCATCGAGGCCGATGTTATCTGTGTCGGGGCGGGCGTGGCGTGCCTGTCGGCGGTGCTGCGGTTTCTCGACCGCGTGAAGACCGGGCCGCCGGCGGCGCGCAAGCCGCCGACCGTGCTGATTTTTGAGAAGGGCCGCGAGGTGGGCTCACACGTGCTTTCCGGGGCGGTGCTCGACGACGCGCCGTTTCTGGAATTGCTGGGGCCCGAACGTCTCGCGACCATGCCCGTGGAGTCGCGTGTGACGCGCGAGAAGTTCCATTACCTGACCCGCCACGGCGCCCTCACGCTGCCGTTGACGCCCCCGCCGATGAAAGCGCATGGATTTCCGATGGCCTCGCTGGCCAGGATCACGCGCTGGCTGGGCACGCTGTGCGAGCAGGCCGGGGCCGAGATCTACACGGGCCTGGCCGCCGCGGAGCTGCTCGAAGCGGGAAACGGCCGTGTCATCGGCGTGCGGGTGGGCGATAAGGGCGTCGCGCGGGACGGGCAGCACAAGTCGAACTTCGAGCCCGGCCCCGACGTCCACGCCAAGGTGGTGATCTTGGGGGAGGGGGCCAGCGGGTTTCTGACGGAACACCTGATCCAGAAGAAGAGGCTTGCGGATGGCCCTCACGAGCAAACCTACGCCGTGGGGATCAAGGAACTTGTGCGCGGGCCGTCGCGACCCGAGCGCAAGGGGCATGTCTTTCACACGTTCGGCTATCCGCTGGACCGCGGAACGTACGGCGGCGGCTTTGTGTACTGCATGAACGAAACCGATGTGTCGCTCGGCCTCGTCGTCGCGCTGGACTACCGCGACCCGGCGCTGAGGCCGCACGAGCTGTTCCGGGCATTCAAGAGGCACCCGCTGGTCCGGGCGCACATCCTGGGCGGCCAGGTGGTGGGTTACGGGGCCAAGGTCATCCCGGAGGGCGGCTGCTTCGCTGTGCCGGGCCTGGCGGCGGACGGTGTTCTGCTCGTCGGCGACGGCGCTGGACTGCTGGACACCGTACGCCTCAAAGGCGCGGACATCGCGGTCGAGTCCGGCCTGGCGGCGGGCGAAACGCTGTTCGAGTGTTGGAAACACGACGACTGGTCGGAGCACCGTCTGCGGCAGTACGCCGCACGGTTCAAGACCTCGCGCGGGTGGCGTCGCATGCGCCGATACCGCAATGTGCGCGCCTGTTTCCAACGGGGCCTGCTGCCGGGGATCGCGGCCACGGCCGCGAGCTACCTGACCGGCGGGTGGCTGCCCCCGGGCCATGTGCATATGAAGTCCGACCCGGAGATGATGGAACCGCTGGGCACACGCTCGGTGCCCCTCCCGGCGGGCACAGCCGCGGACCTCGAGAAGGAGCTTCAATTCGACATTCTCTCGGACCTCTACTATTCCGGCACCACACATGAAGAGGACCAACCCTGCCACCTGGTGATCAAGGACCGGGACCTTTGCGTGCGCGAATGCATGCCGGTCTATGGCGCCCCGTGCACCCGCTTCTGCCCCGCGCAAGTCTACGAACTGACCGAGGAGAAGGACGGTATTCGGGTGAACCCCGCCA
The DNA here is from genome assembly GCA_018823105.1 of Verrucomicrobiota bacterium. Lineage (GTDB taxonomy): Bacteria > Verrucomicrobiota > Kiritimatiellia > CAIQIC01 > JAGNIJ01 > JAGNIJ01. The sequence continues at coordinate 12,608 of JAHJJH010000106.1, forward strand.
ACTGCCTGCACTGCGGAACCTGCGAGATCAAGGATCCCTTGCGGAATATCGAGTGGAAACTGCCCGAGGGGGGTGGCGGCCCGGCGTACAAGGAGATGTAAGCGGGGATGGGCCCGGCGGCCCCAGTGCAAATCGGCCATCGAAAATCCCATGCTGGTCCAGCCCCGAAAATTGAATGTCCGGAAGTTGATCTGGGTCCTTGCGGTTCTGCTCGCGTTTGCCGCCGTCACGTGGCGCCGCGATCCGCCCGGCCCGAAACATCCTGCCTGGACCGGCGAGACGATGGGGACCCTCTATTCGATAAAGTTGGCCGATTCTCCGTTGGGCCGGCGTGCCCTCCAGTCCCTCCAGAAGGAAGTGGATCGGTGCCTGGTCGAGGTCAATCGCCAGATGTCGCACTACCAGCCGGACAGCGAGCTGTCCCGTTTCAACCGCGCCGACGCCACCCAGCCGGTGGCCGTTTCCGCCGGCTTTGCCCGAGTCGTCCGCTTTGCCCTGGAGTTGCACGAACGCTCGGGCGGGGTTTTCGATCCCACCCTGGGCCCCTTGATTGATCTGTGGGGATTCGGCGCTCCCGGTCGCGTGGCGGAACCCCCGTCCGAGGAGCAGATCGCCGAGGTGTTGCACGGCGTCGGAGCCCGGCATCTTTCGATCACTTCGGACGGCAGGTTGCGAAAGGCCATTCCGGGTCTTCATCTCAACTTGAGCGCCGTCGCCAAGGGGTATGGCGTGGATGAGGCGGCCCGCGTGATCCGCGCGCGCGGGATCACCAACGTGTTTGTCGAGATCGGCGGCGAAGGGGTCGCGTTCGGGCACAACGCCGAAGGCGTCCCGTGGCGGATTGGCGTGGACACCCCCCGGCCCGATGCGCTGCCCGGGGAGCAATTGGAAACTGTTTTGCATCTTTCCGGGCTGGCGGTCGCGACCTCCGGCGATTACCGGAACTTTTTTACGGATGAGAAGGGGGAGCGGTTTTCCCATATTCTGGATCCGCGAACCGGTCGCCCGATTCAACATCATCTGGCCAGCGTATCGGTGGTGGCGCGGGACTGCATGACGGCCGACGGCCTGGCCACGGCCCTTTTCGTCATGGGTGCCGAGGAGGGGATGAAATGGCTGGACACCTGGCCGGGGATTGAGGCGCTGTTCATCATCCGCGAGCCCGACGGCCGGTTTGCCTGCCGGCCCAGTCCGGGTTTTGTGAGGTTGACCGGCGCCCGGTTACCCGCCCCCTGATTCGTCCGGAGGGGCACGAGTTCGCGTGCCCGCTCCATTCCCCCCGTGGCCAGTGGCGGAATCCGATGGCGCCGCATGGGGTGCAGCGTTGCGCAGGGGCCGAGAAAGATGTAGAGTAAAAAACATGACGGAAACAAACAGGACCCGATCTCACGTCGGTTGTTGGTTCACCATGCTGCTGCTGACCGTAGCCCTGGTGGGCAGCCTGGCGATGAACGCCGGGTTGCTCGTGGGCCGGGCCCTGACCGGCTGGAAGCCGGTCGAGGAACAGGCGGAGGATGAGTCCCCCAGTTTTGAAGAAACATGGTCCTGGGGCGAGGGCGAGGTCAAGGCCGTCCGTATTCCTCTTCAGGGCGCCCTCTTTCGCTACGTCTCGGACGGCGGTTTTTTTACGGCCCGCATCGATCCCATCGAATCCATCCTGCGCCAGATTCGCGCCGCGCAGAACGACGAGGCCGTCACGGCGATCATCCTGGAGGTCAGCTCACCCGGCGGGGACATGACGTCCTCGGATGAGATTTACCAGGCGGTCCGCGACTTCAAGCAGAGTGTCCCCGGCCGCCGCGTCGTGGCGCATATTCAGGACCTGGCCGCCTCCGGCGCTTACTACGCCATTCTGCCGGCCGACTGGATCGTGGCGGAGCCGACCGCCATGATGGGCTCGATCGGCGTGATCATGCAGACGCTCAACTGGAAAACCCTGAGCGAAAAGCTCGGCGTCACCGACACCACGATCAAGTCGGGCCTCCACAAAGACCTGCTCAATCCCTTCCAGGAAGTCTCCGCGGAACAGCGCGCATTTCTCCAGGAGCTCGTGGACGAAGCCTACACGCGGTTCTTCGATGCCGTCGTGGCAGACCGAAGCATTGAGGCGGAGCGTCTGCGCGAAGTGGCGGATGGCCGCGTCTTCGGTGTCGAGGTCGCCCGGCAGTACAACCTGATAGACCAGGTGGGCTACTGGTCCGACGTGGTGGCGCATCTGCCGGCGATGTGCGCGGAAGAATCTGTCAAGATCGTGCGGTACGAACACAAGCTGTCTTTTTCAGACTGGCTCGCCTCAATGCGGGCGCCTCTCCACCTGCCTCGATGGATGAAATCGGATGCCCCGCGCGTGATGTACCTCTGGAGGCCTTGAGTCCGGTCCTTTTCCAGGGAATGGAAAAAAATCTCGCGCTTTTTCCAGACATTGGAAAAACTGTTCATCGAACCCCCTGTTCGGCTAGAATGCCGCTGAAAGAATGCTTTACAGGCTCATAGTATTGAGTGGCCCGTTGAAAGGGCGACGCCTGACCGTGGAGCGCGCCCCCACAACGGTCGGTCGCGATCCCGCTTGCGCGATCCACCTCGACGATGAGGAGGTGGCGCTTCGCCACGCGGTCTTTGAGCATAACGACGCGGGCTTGCTGGTCCGTGACCTCGGCACGATGAACCGCGTGCTGGTGAACAAGCGGGAAATTCGCGAAGCGCACCTGCGCCACGGAGACGAGATTGAAATCGGGCGCACGCGCTTTCTCGTGCAGGCCCTGTTCCAGGCCGAGGTGGAGGGCCAGGGCGCCGCGGAGGAGAAAGATCCTCGCCGGATCCTCGGGACGACCCCGCGGGCCGTGGGCCTGCTCGTGCTGTTTCTTGTGATCCTGGCTTGGTACACATGGAAGCCCTCCCGGCGGCCCACGCCCGCGGCCTCCATCGTTGCTTCTGCGCCCGTAGCGCCGATCGTCCCGGGGCCTGTCCGTCCGGCCTTCCCGGAAGTTGCCGAGGAACTGCGTTCCATGCGCGCCACCCTGGCCACCATCAAGGAAACCGTGGAGGATCTCACCATACGAGCGGCCAGTGCGCCGCAGGAACCCCTGCAGGACCCGGCAGGTCCGCCCGCCCCGTCCCCCGATTACATCGGATGGCTGGCCGTCGAAACCGTGGAGCAGTTCAAGCTGCCCCAGGACAATTCTCCCGATGAAGCCCGCCTGTTTCGGTTGAGGCTGCGCGCGGCGCCGGGGGCGACGATCGAGCCGGAGTTTGTGCGGATGGAAGCGCAGGTGTTCATTCGCGAATCGGAAACCCGGCGTATCTACCCCGCCCGCGTGGCGGTGTCCGTCAGTTCGCCGGAGTTCGGGGAAGAAGGGGTGCTGGCCGACGGGGGCACGGCGATTGCGACCATCCAGTGCCGGGTGCCGGGCGGCGCGGGCTACCTGGCCAAGTATTACGGTTTCAGGCTGAAAGTCTTTTACCGGGACGTGCTCCAGGCAGAGGTGGACCGGCCGCGAACGCTGGCCGCGGACTTATGGCGCGAGACCGACGGACCGGCGGCGGAGTAACGGCCGTAACAGGGAACCCATGCGCGAGAAAATCTCGGCCTGCGTCATCTGTTTTAACGAGGAGCGCAAAATCCGTCGCTGCCTCGCAAGCCTCTCGTGGTGCGACGAAATCGTTGTCATGGATAGTTTCAGTACGGACCACACGCCGACGATCTGCCGGGAATACACGGATCGGGTCTACCAGCACGAATGGCTCGGTTACATCGCCCAGCGCAACATGGTGCGCGACCTGGCGGTGCACCCGTGGATTCTCTACCTCGATTCCGACGAGGAAATCTCGCCCGCTCTGCGCGACGAGATTATCGCCGAGTTCGAGCGCGGCACGGAGCCCTTCGTGGGGTACGAATTCCCGCGCCAGGTGTATTACATCGGCCGCTGGATCCGGCACGGGGAGTGGTACCCGGACGTCAAGTTGCGGCTGTTCCGTAAGAGCCTCGGTCGCACCGAGGGTATCGAGCCGCACGACACCGTGGTCGTGAACGGCCCGATCAAGCGCCTGAAGAATCCGGTCTGGCACTATACCTACGACGACCTGCGCGATCACCTGGACACGGCGAACCGGTTTTCCACCATCTCCGCCCAGCAGAAATTCGTGCAGGAGGTGCCCTTCCGCTGGCTGGACCTGTGGCTGCGGCCGCCGTTCCATTTCCTCAAGGGCTACATCCTGCGGGCCGGGTTTCTGGACGGGGCGCATGGGTTCATCATTGCCGTCATCAGCGCCTATGCCGCGTTCGTCAAGTACGCCAAGTTGTGGGAACTCGAACGCCGGCACAAACATCCGTTTCGCGAACTGCCATGACGCGGCCTTCTTCCAACCGGTACTCCAGCAGCCGATCGACGTCGAAAATACATAAACTACCTACAATACATGTTGACATATATTTGCTAAGCTGATAATGAAATGGGCAGGAGAGGAATAATTGAAGTATGTATGAAGTCACTCACTCACTCACTCACTCACTCACTCACTCACTCACTTCTTCGACTTCTTAGCCCGTTCCGAATAGCGCCAAACTCTTGTTACGGGGCTGCCCACGGGAAGCATTGGTCGTTGTGGGCCCTGGCATTTTTTCTCCTCACACCCCATATCATGCCGTTCACTGGCCCGGCTTGGGGTGAACAGGTCACTGATATTCGATCAGTTCAGGTCACCTTCTCTCCCCGCGGCGAGGCGCTGCAAGTGATCCTCAACGAACTGCGGCAGGCCCGCGATCGGGTGGATGTTGCCATGTTTTACCTCAGCAACGATGAGCTGGTTGATGCGCTGTGCTTTCTTTCGCTCCGGCGCGGCGTGAAGGTCAGACTCTTTCTCGACAAGGAGATGGGCCATCCCGCGCGGCGCGACATGCTGGAACGTCTCACGGCCGCAGGCGTGCAGGTTCTATTGCATGAGGAGGCTTCGCGGAAGAGCCATTTAAAGTGCGCTGTCATTGACGACTATACAGTGATCTCGGGCGCGGCGAATTGGACCAAGGACAGCTTCGCCCAGAACTTCGAAGACAGCGTGATCGTCAATTCTGCCGCCCTGGCCGCCCAATACCGCGCTTTCCTGGATTCCAAAATCGGAGAGTTCGCCCCGTTTTATTCATCGGAACTCATCCCCAGGAAAACACTTGTGGATTCGCTTCGCGCTTTTCCTTCAACCGCGCAAAAGCCGGCTGCTTTATCGCGCCGGGGCGGTGGAACACTCGATGAACTGAACGCCCCAAGGCCACAAACCTTTTCGGACGTGGCCTCTGTTCGGGCCTATCTGGCGCCCGATGACAAAGGCATAGAGGAAACCCTGCGGCTCATAGAAGAGGCCGGCGAAAACGTGCAAATAGCGATGTTCTTCATCAGCAGCAATGAGGTGTTCGAGTGGTTGAGACGAATGGCCATGGTTCCAACGAGAAGCATAAGCCTTATCGTGGGCGGTGATGTCCTCGGTCCCTCCTCCGCCTCCGCCTATCGTCGCCTCGTTGACGCGGGCATTCCTGTTTTCTACGACCGGAGCAAGGGGCTGATGCACTTCAAGGCGACGGTGATCAACGATCGCTATGTCGTGACCGGCTCCGCGAATTGGTCCGAAAGCGCCGGGCAGCGGAACTTCGAGGACGTCCTTATTTTCGATTCGCCCTCGATGGCGCGGTACTACCGGCAATATCTGACCGAGATTCGGAACCTTTGCGAACCTCTCGAACAACTCGATAAGAACGTGAAACTAAGCGCCAGGGCGAAGAGTTGTTTGGTGGATCTCGACCAGCCTACCCCCTTGGAGCCGTTCGTGGTCAAGGCTGCCCTCCGCTACCTGGACGACGCGGAATACCTGCCCGTCGCCCTGGAACTGATCCGCGGGGCCCGGCAGTCGGTTGTGGTCTCCATGTATCACGTGCCGATGACCAAA
>JAHJJH010000009.1 GCA_018823105.1 Verrucomicrobiota bacterium
GTCGCCGCGATGCCCCCCTCGGGGGGCATCGACTTGTGGCGCGTTGCGCGCCATCCTTCATCTGCTTCTTCATCAAGTAACACTCCTTCCCGGTTCTTCACGAACCGTAGCTTTCGGAGTGTTACCCAGTTTCCGTTTTAATCTGGTCCCATCATCTGGTCGCTAGGACAACCTACCGGCTGACCTATCGGTGGACGTTCCACGATCGCGAACACTGGCGCTGGGGCCTCGGTGCGGCCGCGCTGGTTCGCGATGCAAGCATCGCGCTGGAGCAGGGGGCCAAGAGGCAATCCAGAGACGATCTTGGGTTGGTTCCCCTCCTGCATTTATACGGCGAATGCCGATTCAATGATCAGGCATCCGTCATTCTAGACGTGGAGGGCGCGTGGTCGCCCATGGGACGCGGCGTCGATGCAGTCCTCAAGGCACAATGCGATTTCGATTCGGGGTGGTACGTGGCGGCAGGATACAGGACCCTCGAGGGCGGAGCGGACAACGACGACGTCTATACTTTCGCGTGGCTGCACTATGCGCTGGTGGCGGCAGGACGCCGGTTCTGAGACTGCATCGCTATCCGAGCCCCGCGGCCCCGGCGCTCGGTTCACGGTCCGTGAAAATGGCACAAGACCGCCGAACAAGCCGTCGGAGGCGATTCAGCAAAGGCCGCGGAGGGCCTTCACTGAACACCTCAATGGTAACGCTGGCCGGGCGCGGCTCGTGATCCCGGTGGCGCGGTGAAAAGCTGTAGTTCCGCCGCTCCGTCGGCGGAAATACTCTCCGGCGACAGAGCGCCGGAGCTACAATTTTCGTTTTTTAATCTCGTCATGATGCGGTATCATCTTTTTCAAGCATGATATTCCATCAACCTCAGGCTTCGCTCCTTGTGCCGGATGGCTTGCCTCTCGAAGCCGCCCTGGCCCGCATCACGCACCTGGGCATCGGCGCTCATCCCGACGATCTCGAAATCATGGCCCTGCACGGCATCCTGGCCGGCCACGGCTCTGAAGCGAATTCCTTTGGCGGCGTGGTCTGCGCCCACGGGGGCGAGGACAGGCGGGCGGTCCGGCGCGGCGAACAGGAGACGGCGTCCCGCATCGGGCGGTACGGCGTGCTTGTTCAACTTGACTACAGCAGCGCGGAGGTAAAAAGCCCGGCCGCGCGAAACTTGGAGAACGATCTCGCCGCCTTGTTCGCGACAGCGCGACCCGGGACGGTCTACACCCACAATCCCGCCGACCGCCATGACACCCACGCAGCCGTGGCCCTGGCGGTCCTGCGCGTGCTGCGGCGCCTTCCGGCGGAACGACGTCCGGCCGCCGTCTACGGCGGCGAAGTATGGGGCAGCCTGGACTGGCTTTCGGCGGAGGCCCGCGTCGCGCTGGACGTGAGCGGCCGGGAAGATCTCTCGGCGGCCCTGATCCTGTCTTTTCAATCGCAAATCGCAAGCGGCAAGCACTATGATCGGGCCGCCCCGGGCCGGCGCCTGGCCAACGCCACGTTCACCGATCCCTATGCCCCCGATCCGGCGCGGGAACTCTGCTTTGCCATGGACCTCGCGCCCCTGGTCCGTGATCCCGGGCTGGACGTTAGTGGCTACGTGGCCGGGTGGTTGGAAAAGTTCAAGAACGATACGCTGGATCGGTTGCGCCGATTGACGGACAAAGCGGGCGAATAGCGCTGGAGTTGTTTTCCGCCGCCTGATACTAATCCCGACGTAATATACATGGCATCGCCGTGCGGTAGGGCGCGCTGGCCCAGCGCGCCGCGGCGGCTTGGGCCAAGCCGCCCTACCAAAATTAGGAGGCGGGGAGAGTCCGCCTTGGACATCTGACAGGATGGAAAAGCGAATGAGCATGACCCTGGTCATCATGGCAGCGGGTATGGGGAGCCGATACGGGGGACTCAAGCAACTGGACCCGGTCGGCCCCGGCGGCGAAATCATCATGGATTATTCCGTCTTCGACGCCCTCCGCGCGGGCTTCGACCGGGTCATCTTCATCATCCGGCGCTCCATCGAGGCGGACTTCCGCCAGGCGATCGGCTCGCGATTCGAGAGCCGGATCGAGACGAAATACACGTTCCAGGAACTGGACCTGTTGCCGGATGGCTTTTCCGTGCCCGCCGACCGCCAGAAACCCTGGGGGACGAGCCATGCGATGCTGATCTGCCGGGATCTCGTGGATGCGCCGTTTTCGGTGATCAATGCCGATGATTTCTACGGCGCGGACGCCTTCCGGCGGATGGCGCAGTTCTTGCGCAACGCGCCGGCGGACGGCCATGAATATGCGATGGTCGGATACACGCTCCGGGATACGTTGTCCGACCACGGCACGGTCACCCGCGGCCTCTGCGAGTGTGACGAC
>JAHJJH010000107.1 GCA_018823105.1 Verrucomicrobiota bacterium
ATCCCTGCGCGGAGGCGCGGCGGGCAGAAATGTCCGACCAGATCAATCACGATGTGCCGCCGCGCGCCGGTGGCCGCCAGCGCGCCGAGCATGGTCAGCCATAACAGCCCCATCCCCAGTAGAGGCTCGGCCCAGAGGAAACCCGTCTGAAAAAAATTGCGCAGGAGGATCTGCGCGGCGGCCAGCAGGACCATCCCGGAGACCAGCAGGGCCAGACCGGCTGTTTCCACGGCGGCCGCGACATCGCTTACCCGCCGCGCGATGCGCATGAGCTTAAGGGGCATTCGATCCCGCCCCCTGTCCGGCGCGGAAAGTTTCCAGATTTCTCCGGACCTGATCCGACGCCTCGCGGGAATACAGGCGGCCTTCGACTCTTTTCATGCCTTCGAGGCTGACGGCGCGGAATTCCTGAAGCGCCTGGGGCGGCGAGACGAGCGTCTCGATGCCCTGGTTGGCCAGGACGCGGAGCGCCTCGGCGTCGCTGCGCCGGACCTGTTCGGTCAGCTCGCGCGAACGGCGCCGGAAGATTTCCTGGATAACCGGGCGGTGCGTCTCCGGGACGTTTTCCCAAGCCCGCTCGGAAAGGAAAACACCGCCGAAGGAATAGGCCAGGCGCAGGTCGTTGCGGTAGCGGACGCGCGTGTGCCACTGCATGGCCACCGCGGCAAGGGGCGGGGCATAGATGGTCTGGATCATCCCGGTCTGGAGCGCCGTGAGCACGTCGGCCACGGTCACGGGGATGCCGTTGACGCGACCCGCGGCGAAGAGTTCGCTCAGCATTTCCTCGCTCGGCGTCAGCCAGGGCTTGGCCCCGCGCAGGTCGGAGAGCGTGCGCACGGGCTTGGTGCTGAAGAGATAGCTGAACCCGACCTCCGTCCAGCCGAGGGCCAGGTAGCCGTTCCGGCGGCACTGTTCCTCGAGATGGGGTTGCAGGGCGGCGAAGACCGCGTCCGCCTCCTCGTAGGTGTTGACGAGGAGGGGGAACATCAAGGCGCGGGCATCCGGGCAGATCCGGCCGATGCCGAAGCCCATGAAGGCCCCGCCGTCCACCTGGCCGGCCCTCACCTTGAACAGCACGTCCTTTTCCTCGCCCAGCACGCCGGCGGGATAGACGCGCAGTTGCACCTCGCCCCCGGTGGCTTCGAGGACTTCCTGCTTGGTCCGGTCGAACGCCTGCATCCAGGCGCTGCCCTCCGGCGCGAGCGTGGCGAACTTCAGGATGACTTTTGGCTGGGCCTCGGCGCGGAGGGCCAGGAGGGCCAGGGCAAAGGTCAGGATTTTCATCGCGGGAAACATTAGAAAAACTCCTCCACGCGGGCCAGCAGGGCCTGCGCCCGCAAGCGAGCCACGGCGTTCATCAGGCGGAAGTCGGGCGGGTCCTCGCGGGGGGCGAGGACCTCCTTCAGCGTGGCCTCGAACAGTTCCCGGTCAAAGGCATATCGCGCGTAGTACTCCGCGTACGTGACGCGGGCGAGGAGGTAGTCCGGCCCGGCCAGTTCGAACACGCGCTGGAAATGCGCCTGTGCTTTTTGCATGTCGCGCCCGGCGCCGAGCGGCTGCACGGCATAATACAGGCCGAAAAAGAGGTGCGCGCCGCCCATCCGGTAGTCGGGATCGAGTTCCAGCACGCGCTGCATCAGCGCGACGGCCCGCCCCAGCTGGGCCAGGGCCTCGACGGAATCGGAGCTGGCCAGGATCCAGTTGATCCAGGCGGTGGCCGTGGTGAACAGCGCCGGCGCATCGCGCTTGCGGAAGGATCGCACGGCGGCCTCGTAGTCCATCAGCGGGGCGCGCTCGGCGGCGCGGAATCGCCGGTTGCGGCGCAGCACGTCCAGCCCGTACTCGCGCGCCCGGGCGTGAAAGGCCCGCGCGCGTTCGCGTTCGGTCTGGTCCAGGAAGGCCATCGCGTAGGCGGTGTTCGCCTCGGCCGCCGCCAGGAGAAGTTGCGGCTGCGGAGATTTGGAGTCCGCCAGGCCGTCCAGCAGCAGGAGGTAGGCGGGCGCCCCTTCGCGGACCAGCTCGACATCCGACTGTCGCTGGAGGGAGGCGGCCAGGTCCGCCGCCATCGGCGCCATGGCGCGGCCCACCCCGCCGCGGATGACCGCGCAGCCGCTGCCCGCCGCGGCCAGGACCAGCACGATGGGGAAAAGGCGATTTCTCATGGAGGAGTAACATATCGCATCCCCCTCCGCCCGCAAGAGTAAAGAGGGCGACGTGGATCATCCGAACCGGCGGGAAAAATGTGCGAATCTTGATTCGGATCAAGACATTCCGGCAGACGGCAGTATAAAGTGAAGAGTAAGATAAAGACCAGAGCGGCGTCACTTAAGAAGGAGAAACGATCATGTTCTGTTACCAATGCGAGCAAACGGCCAAGGGTACGGGGTGCACCGCCTTCGGTGTGTGCGGCAAGGATCCGGACACGGCGGTCCTGCAGGATC
>JAHJJH010000108.1 GCA_018823105.1 Verrucomicrobiota bacterium
AAACCATTCGGTTCGAGGCCGGCCTCCTGGCCCAGCAAGCCGCGGGTTCCGTGACCTGCCAGCTGGGCGACACGGTGGTCTTTTCGGCCGTGACCACCGGCAAAAGCAGGCGCGAAGGCATTGATTTCTTCCCGCTCCAGGTGGAGTTCCGCGAAAAAACCTATGCGGCCGGGCGTTTCCCCGGCGGCTATTTCAAGCGCGAGGCCCGGCCCTCGGAAAAGGAAATCCTGACGGCCCGCATGACGGATCGCCCGATCCGCCCGCTGTTCCCCGAAGGGTTCTTCGACGAGGTGCAGATCAACAACGCCATGCTTTGCGCGGACGGCGAGAACGAATCGGATATCCCCTGCATCAATGCCGCGAGCGCGGCGCTGACGCTTTCCGAACTGCCCTTCCGGGGGCCGGTCGGCGCGGTGCGCGTGGGCCGGGTTGACGGCCAGTTCGTGCTCAATCCGACGCACAGCGAGAAGGAGAAGAGCGACCTGGACCTGGTCTATGTCGCGTCGCGCGACCTGCCGCTGATGATCGAGGGCACCGCCCAGGAAATCAACGATGCGGACATCGTGGCCGCCATGAAGTTCGGTCACGAGGCGGTCGTCAAGCTGGTGGATGCGCAACTGGAACTGCGCCGGATGTTCGGTCTTCCGGATAAGAACATCCAGGACACGCCCGTGAGCGCGGAGATTCTCCAGAAAGCGCGCGACCTGGCCGGTGCGGACCTGGCGCAGGCCCTGGAGATCGACGACAAGAAGACCCGCGGCAACCGCATGGTCGAGATCCGCGATGCGCTGAAACTGAAAATGGTCGAGCAGCGGCCCGAACTCGACGACCTGACCTTCAAGCGCATTTTCGAGGCGCTGGAGATCGAAACCGTCCGCGCCCTGGTCCTGGAAAAGGGCAAGCGCATCGGCGGCCGCGCGTTCGACCAGCTCCGCCCGCTGTCTGCGCAGGTCGGCTTGCTGCCGCGCACGCACGGCTCGGCGCTGTTCAGCCGCGGCGAGACCCAGGCGCTGGCGACGATCACGCTGGGCACGACGTCCGACGCGCAGTCCATGGACGCGCTGACGGGCGGCCCGGACGAGAAGCGCTTCATGCTGCACTACAACTTCCCGCCCTACAGCGTGGGCGAGGTCGGCCGCCTCGGCGGCGTCGGGCGGCGCGAGGTCGGGCACGGCGCCCTGGCCGAACGGTCCATCGCCCCGATGATGCCGAAGGATTATCCGTACACGGTCCGCATCGTGTCGGAGATCATGGGCTCGAACGGCTCGTCCTCGATGGCGAGCGTATGCGTCGGGACCCTGGCCCTGATGGACGCGGGCGTGCCGCTGATCAAGCCGGTCGCCGGCATCTCGATCGGCCTGTTCACGGCCCCGGGCAAGGCCCAGCTCGTCACGGACATCCTCGGCGCCGAGGACCATTGCGGCGATATGGATTTCAAGGTCGCCGGCACGCGCGACGGCATCACGGGCTTCCAGGTGGACCTTAAGATCCCGGGCCTGACGTGGGAACTGGTCGCGGGGGCCTTCGCCCAGGCCAAGGCCGCGCGGGTGCAGATCCTGGATTACATGGGCAGCGTGATCGATAAGCCGCGGCCGGAGCTCTCGTCCTATGCGCCCCGCATCACCGTGCTCAAGATCAATCCCGAGAAGATCGGCGCCCTGATCGGTCCGGGCGGCAAGAATATCCGCCGCATCACCGATACGACGGGCGTGCAGATCGACATCGAGGACGACGGCAGCGTCCACATCTTCAGCGCCGACAAGCAGGCCATGGATGCGGCCGTGAAGGAGGTCTCGATGGTCACGGCGGAAGCCGAGCCGGGCAAGATCTACCAGGGCACCGTGACGGGCGTGAAGGAATTCGGCGCCTTCGTCGAGATCCTGCCCGGCCAGGAGGGCCTGGTGCACATCAGCGAGCTGGCCAACTTCCGCGTCAAGCGCACCGAGGATGTCGTCAAGATCGGCGACCTCGTCTGGGTGAAGTGCTTGAGCGTGGACGACAGCGGGAAGATCCGGCTGAGCCGCAAGGCCGCGCTGGAAGAGAAGGACGGGGCGCAGGTCTGACCTCCCGAATTTCTGAACCACGGAACACGCGAAGGGCACGGAGGAATAAAGGCGGAGAACAACCACGAAATACACGAAAAACACGGAAGGGGGATTCCCGGAAGACGTTCCGATGTTTAGTGTATTTCGTGTCTTTCGTGGTTCCTCTTCCGGGGCGTGGTTATGAAAACGACCCCGCAGCTCAAGAGACGAGCCGCCGAGGTTCTCCAGCGTCTGCGTCGGGAATACCCCGACGCCGGCTGCGAGCTGGACCATTCCAATCCCCTGGAACTGGTCATGGCGGCCATCCTGTCCGCGCAATGCACGGACAAGCGGGTCAACCTGGTCACGCCGGCGCTGTTCAAGAAATACAGGACGGCGGCCGACTGGGCCCGAACTCCGCAGGCGGTCCTCGAAAAGGAAATCCGGTCCACCGGCTTCTACCACAACAAGGCCAGGAATATGCGGGCGCTTGCCGCCGTGCTGGCGAGGAAATACGGCGGCCGGCTGCCCGAGGACCTGGACACGCTGATCACCCTGCCCGGGATCGGCCGCAAGACCGCCAACCTGCTGCTCGTGTCCGCCTTTGGAAAGCCCGGGATCATCGTGGACACGCATTTCAAGCGCCTGTCCTCGCGGCTGGGCTTCACGGATCAGGGAGATCCGGACAAGATCGAGTTCGATCTCAAGGCCATCGTGCCGGAGAAGGACTGGGGCGCCTGGTCGCACGCCATGGTATTTCACGGCCGGCGCTGCTGCTTCGCCCGCAAGCCGGAATGCCCGCGCTGCCCGGTGCGGGACCTGTGCCCCGCGGCCGGCAAGGAATGAGCGCAGAAGTCAAAAGTCCCGGGTCCCAAGTCCAAGGTCTCGAGTTTCAACTTTCCGATGTCGAATCCCCAAAACCCGCTTTCGCTTGCCTTTCTCGGGGCCGCGGGTTATGGAAACAGTTCAACGCGATGCGCAAGGCGCGGAGAGGTACGCCCGACATGAATAAGAGAACCTGGATGGTCGTGCTGGCGATGGTGGCGGCGTTCTGCAACAGCCCGGCGCTGGCGCAGAGCGATGAGGCCAAGCCGGTAGAGGCGATAGAACTGGTTCGCAGCCCCCAGCGGTACTGGGCCCGGAGTTTTGTTTTCGCCGATGTCCTGCGGACGCATCCGGCGGGCGGGGCGCTGAAGCTCGACAACCGGCGCTATATTCCCTTTTCCACGCTCGAGGCCGGCAAGTGCTACGTGGCCGTCGAATTGGCGCCGGTGTTCAACGATCTGCCGCTGGAGCGGAGGTACCACTTCCTCGGCACGGTGCTTCAGCACGGACGCAGGTTCTTTATCATCGTGCGCGGGGTTTCTGCCGCGGTCGAGCGGGGCGACTTGAAGCTGAACTGGCCGCAGATCACGGACTCGCCCGCCGACTTCATGAAGAACCAGGCCCTGCAGCCGATCCTGGACGTCCTGACCGCCGCGGAAAGTGCGCACGTGGCCTACGCGAAGGAGAAGGGGATTGCCCTGGCGGAAATGTACGATCCGCAATCCGAGCATTTTGCCCCCGCCGTGAACCTGATGCGTTCCAGCATTATGGCTCACGAACAAAAGGTAAAATTATCGGCCTCGGAGATGATGGCCGAGTACCTGTTCCAGATTCTCGTAGCCCGGCACCCGGTGTCGGAGGAGAAGTCCGCCCCGGTCATGGAAGAGGCGGCAGCGGAAATCCCGCCGGAAACGGAAACGCAGGTGGTGGAGCCCGAACCGGCAATCCCGGAGACGCCCCCGGCGGCTGAAATCGTGGCTCCGGCGGACGAGTCGCCCAAACGCCTGACCGCCCGGGAGCGCAAGGAAAAGGCTCGCAAGAAGAAGGCCGAGGCCAAGGCGAAAAAGAAACGCCGCGCCGCCAAGCCGGCTCCGGCCCCCGAGCCGGAAGTGGCCCCCGTGGCGCCGGAAGAATCGCCTCCGGCCGTGACCCCGCCGGAACCTTCTGCTGAATCAGGCCCCGTCGAAACGGTGGAGGGCGAGTTGCTTCAGGCCGCTCCGTGAGCGCCCTGTGCAGGGCACTTCGCCCGTGGTAGAATGGCCGACAGTTCGGGGCGAGCCGCCAGCTTAGCTCAGTGGCAGAGCTACTGATTTGTAATCAGTGGGTCCCCGGTTCGAGTCCGGGAGCTGGCTCCAACTACCCGCTCTTTGTTCATGCGCGAAGCAATGTATTCTGTGCAATAGAACAAGGCGTTTTCTTGCATCCGGCCTGATAGAGAACTGCGCTTTCTCGCGCTGTCCCGCTTTTCCCCTCTACTCTAAAGCGCGTCCGCTAACTGATACATTACTGATACAGGCGAGAGCGAACAAAGGTTAACCACGTTGCCCCAGGCCGTGCCGCCCTTGCGGGTCCATGTCAGGATAAGGGATACCGTCAGCGTGATTTCGACGCGCTACAGGGCAAGCTAGAGGCATAAAAAAGGCCTAGAACGCCTTGGGCAGGGGTAGGACTAGGGCACGGGCAAGATCGCGGGTTCTAGCTTCGTTTAGTGCACGCCACACGCAGCGCCTGGGCATCCTGGCGGTGGACCTTGCCAGCGGTCAGGGCGTCTTGGTCGGATGCCGTCCGATCTCCCGTTGCTGGTCCATGAGAGCGGTCACGAACCGCGCCAAGGGGGCCGGGGTGGGACGGTTCTCCCCGTGGCGGGGGGTCTCAAAGGCGCGCGGGTGGTGGTCATTCCACCGATAGGGGGGGGGGCCTGATAATCATGTGATGATGGGCAGGCGTGTTGCGTCGGAATAACCTTGCCAACCGAAGGAAGTCGTTCTAGCGTTTCGCAGGGTTAGTCGCGTTGTTCATGACGCGGCAGGGGAGGTCAAAATGGATCGTCGTACTTGCATTGGCATGCCCCGCAGCATGCAACCCGTCTTACTGGGTGACTACTGCCAATCAGGTCATTTTTTCCCGAACGCGACGCATATCATCCCTCCTGTATTATTCTGCTATGCGTCATTACTTATTAAAAAGGCCACATTTTCAATGTCGTTCACGAGGCAAGACATACCCGCGCGATATTCTCGGGAATGTTATCACTGAGGCATAGAATACTGTTGGCCAGAGGAGACCATTATGACAATCAACTGCCTTCTTCATAACGCAAATACTTGCGGAAAGGAGGGCACGATCGGGCGGGCAAGATCGGATGGGTCAGTCAGAATTGTATACGCCTATGATTGGCATACCCACTCCGACAACACTGCGTTGATTTATGAAGAGGTGATGAGTGTTATCAACGAGCTAAAACCGAAATTCCCGCTGAAGTTCTCTTTCAGGTCCTTGGGGGCAAAGGATGGTAGTATATATTGTGACATTTGCAGACAGATCAGGTCTGCAGATATCGCGATCTTCGACCTAAGCACGTATAACCAAAATGTC
Source organism: Verrucomicrobiota bacterium (assembly GCA_018823105.1). Lineage (GTDB taxonomy): Bacteria > Verrucomicrobiota > Kiritimatiellia > CAIQIC01 > JAGNIJ01 > JAGNIJ01. The sequence continues at coordinate 5,445 of JAHJJH010000108.1, forward strand.
ATCTTCGAGCTTGGTTTGGCCATTGGCGTCGGCACCTATGTCTTCATCCTCCGGTCTAGACACTACCGCCGGCGGACCGGCACTCTTTCTGATCTAAACGGAATTCTTGAATACAGGTTCTCACGTCGATCCGGGCGTCTCAAGTTCGACACGGACTTCAAGCAAAGTCTGAAAAGAAAACTTCGCAATGCGGCGAAGCGTCGAATGCGGGCGGAAAAGAAATAAGAATGGCCAACAAGGCGTTTGAGGTTACAGTTTTTTCGCGGGGCGATAAACTGAACATCAACGCTGACGTGGGCCAGAGGACGGAAATGAATCTGCGACTTAACGCGAGACAGAAGGGCGAGATCGCGAAACTCATCAAGAAGGCTCGTCTTGATCCAAACGACTTCGCATTCACCACTCGCAAAAGCGAGTGTGTCTTCGTGTTTGTTCAACATGCGTACCGAGCGCTGGACGGCGATGAGCCCACGACGGCCGAAGTTATCAGTTTGCGGGCAAATCCAGAGTACTTCTTTACCTTTGAACGGAATGAAAACGGGGTTTTCTACGCAACAGCCTTTCCAGAATTGGAAGTAGCCAGGAGCATTAAGGCCCGCGACTGGCAAGGCCTCCTGAATGGTTTCGAGGAATGGTTGCAAGTACTCAGGGCACAGATCGAGGCGGATGGCACAGGCCCCGCGAAGAGTCGCACATTTGTCGACCTAATACACGAGCGCGACTACGCGCAGATAAGAAATGAGTTCTCACGCGCCGAGCAAAACTGCACTTCCGATCCCCCGGCAGCAATCGCTGCCGCTTCGTCAATGGTCGAATCAGCGTGCAAGCTGTACATAGCTGATCATGGGCTTGCGCTGCCCTCCAATCAGACAATCAAACCCCTATGGAGCACGGTCGCGAAAGATCTTCTGCCCGACCCTCCAAGCATTGCGGACGATGATACCAGGAAACTCATCTCCGGTTTGGCTTCGGTTGTTGACGGCTTAGGTTCGCTGCGGACACAGGTGGGCTCGGTACACGGAAGAGGTCGGTCGGAGCCGCAAGTTGGACATGCCGAAGCACTTGTCGCAATCCATGGATCGCAGGCACTAGTGTTGTACATGATCCAGAAATGGAACAAACAATGAGGCCCAAACACCGCTTCCAGGCTATCGGCGACGCGCGGCCGCCTCAGCCTGAAGCGTGGCGTTAGCGATAGGAATTGAATAATCAAATGAATGCAAAACAATTTGAAGAATATATTGCTCAGCTTTATAGCGATCTAGGGGCAAGAAATGTTGCTCAGGACATTACTCTATGTGGGTCCCAAATAGATGTGTACGCCGAAGTGCCTTTGTGGGATGGAAGCTATGCCAAATGCGCAATAAGCTGCAAGCATTACAAAGATCCCGTCGGGATTGCATCAGTTCGAGAATGGGAACAGTTCATGTCTTCTCTACACCGCCTTAACAAAGCAGATGTTGGAGTGATTGTCTCCCCGATTGGATTCAGTAGGGAGGCCAAGGAACTCGCGCAAATAGTGGGCATCAAGCTTATGACTGTATCGCAATTACAAGTCGCTGGCGCCGACTTCCCCTCGTATGTCGAAGCTGTGATTTCTGACTTCAACGAAGAAGCCGTATTTAGTCGTAAATGCTATATGCCCATGCGCATCATATATGATGGTCGAAAAAGTGAAATAGAGTTTGAGAATGCATTAGACGATTTCATCCATAGGCAGAATCATAACATGTTTCTTTTGCTTGGTGATTATGGGGCTGGAAAAACTACCGTATGCAAACATGCATTCATGCACTATGCTCAGGAATACTTGGCCAATAAAGAATCATCCCCTGCCCCTATATATATAAGCCTTAGGGATTATCCTAAGCATTTAAATTTACAAAGCATGATCACCGATCGTCTTTTAAACGAATACAGAACAAGGTTAACAGGATTTCCCGCTATTAAACGACTTTTGAGAGAAGGTCGTGTTTTGCTTTTTCTGGATGGATTTGACGAAATGGTAAGCCGCAGCGACTATAGTTCGACAATTAACAACTTTAGAGATATTCAATCCCTCCTGATTGGCAGGGCAAAGGTTGTCCTAACGTGTCGCACGCATTACTTTAAAAGTCAAGACGAGTTGCGTAATGCATACGGGGGCACTGAGCTTTATCGCGAAAGCGTACAAAGCAAATACAGAATTGCTTTTCTGCAGAGCTTTAAGAAAGAGGAAATAAAGCAATACGTAAGGGCTGTGTTTGGTAATGGTTGGGAGAAGTATTATTCCATACTTAAAGACACATATAATCTTGAGGGTATTGCAGAAAGACCAATACTGCTGGACATGATAACTGAAGTACTGCCTAAACTTGTAAATGAAAAAAGACAAATCAATGCTGCGCTTCTGTATGAAATATATACTGGATTCTGGCTCATGCGTGACGATTGGAGGACAACGCTGCCTGCAGCCGACCGCGAACTGTTTACTATAACATTTGCTGAGGCCCAATATTCAGCTGATCGCAGTGCATTTTCGTGGGCTGAAATTGAGCAGCATATAAGAAATAGGTGGCGAAGTCATGATGATGCTGCACTTGAAAAGTATGCCAATGATATAAGGACATGCTCATTTATTCTTCGTATACCGCAAAATGACGAATATCGTTTCATTCATGAATCATTTACAGAATATTTTGTGAGTAAGTATCTCTATTCAGCAATAATAACTGACTTACCTGAGGCGTATGGGAAGCGAAGGCACACACCAGAAGTGCTTTACTTTTTAGCTCAGCATCTGTGGACAGATCAAGTGGCGGAACGCTTACGCGTATGGCTGCAAAACAGCAGGGAAGAGAATGTAATATGTAACTGTCTAGCGCTTCTTGGGGTTTGGAGCAAGGAGATACCAGATTGTAAAGTCAGCAATATGGAAATTGCCATGATCACGTGGAACGGTGTGACGCTACAGAATTTGCACTTTAAATCCTGTGAAATATTCTCTTTCTCTGTAAGTTCTTCTAAAGGCAAATCATTACGCATAGACGACTGTACGCTTCACGATATACGGTGTAATCAGTGGCAGCTATTAGGCCTCACGTTCAAGGAATGTTGTTTATATCAATGCCAACTGCATGCAATATCTGCGCCGAGTGTGCAGCTTGAAGACTGTTCTCTAGGAAACGTATCGTTTAGCGCATGCAGATTTGAAAAGTGCAATTATTATATCTGTGAATTTACTCAAACAAAATGGACATGTGAATCACTTAACGGCTCGATATTTGAAGCTTGTAAGTTTAAAGACTGCGATGATGGAATAGCGGAAATGATTAAATCAATTCCATCCACCGAATGGGTACAGCCTCCTATTTATAAAAATTGCAACGGGCTTCTGCCAGAAACCATAAAAATGCTTAAAGAACATGGGTGCGAGATAATAGTCGGACGCAAATAAAACGCTAACAACTGGCTTGAGACTATCGGCCTACGCTTGTAGCTTCGGCCGAAGTCTCAGCCGCGACGTTACTGCTGTGGCTTCTTGACTGGCCGATAACGCCAAACACCCACCCGCTCGGCTCGGGCCTTCTCCTCCAGCGCCCTTAGTCTCGCCTCCATGCTTCTTCATGGATGATCCTGTGCTGATCCAATGAGGATGGCTTTTTCTTAGCCATTATAAGGGGCGTTGGCTGCTTCCTATCCTCAATGAGATCTGCCATCATTTAATTCATGAATCTGAACCGCGGCGAGGATCAAAGTCTGGAATACCTGCGCACGGTAGCGGAAAAGGAATTGGAGATGGTACTGGCGACCCTCCCGCCGGACCTTGGTGAACGGGCACGTAGCATCCCGGTAACTTATGAACCCTGGCCGAACGCGGAGATGCTCAAGGCAGGAATATCGACTAACACGCTGGGGTTGTTCCTTGGTGAACGCTTCGGTGACGGTGTTTTCAGGCACAGGCCGCTTCCATCGCAAATCGTTCTTTTTCTTGTGGTCATCTGGAACGTGGCGGGACATTCGATGTCTCGTTACCGGGAGCAGGTGCGCCGCACGTTTCTGCATGAACTGGGCCACTACCTGGGGCTGGATGAAAAAGAGGTGCGTCTCCGGGATTTGTAGGGGCGGGGTATTTGCAGCCCTCGTAGCTACTCCCGGAACCCTTGTCACTTCAACTGGGTCAGCCCGTACATCCCCTTGCGCTGGGCCTTGGCCCCTTCATTTACCTCGAAGTACCGGGCCTTACGCGGATGCCCTTCCGGCCGCGGATAGACCAGCCCGTTACGCAGGAGCATTTCCCCAAAGTCACTTCCCGATATCTCCACGTAGGCCAGCAACCGCCCGAACGAATCGTATTCGACCCGGCCGCTGGGGAATACCAGTTCGACTTGTCGCCCCTTCACTTGATCCTCCATCTGCTGAATGACCAGTTGGCTGACTCGTAGAAGACCCTCTGGGCTGACGTTCAGCAACTTGCCGGTCGTTCAGCTTCTTGCCCACGTGCTTCTCCGGGGCGTCTATACCGGCTAACGGCCCTCCGTTGCCCTCGCAGCCGGCGTCCGAGGTCATTAGCACGGTTTTGCGGATCCATGCTCGCAAGAGCCCTGTAGGGCAGATAAAGCGCCTCCGTGTGTATGGTGATGAAGGCTGCCCGCGGCACGGACTTGGGGGTTATCCTTCCGGCACGGAACGATCTCTCGGCACCCGCACAGTCGGGTTGATTCTATTCCTTATTTGGCCGCCTGCTGTGACGGCGAGAGTGTAGCGTCCGGCCGCGGCCTCGCGTGGTCGGGGTCACAAGGGTCTTCGCATCGGAGGAGTGACGAAACACGCGAAAAAACGCGCCGGATTTTCCGGGATTCCTCTTGTTTTGTGTATTTCATGGTTGTTCCCGATACGCTGAAATTCTACAGTGGCCCGGCAGAACGGCGAGCAGACGACATGAATACAGAACGGGCCACTTCGATAATCATGCTGATCTCGTGCCCCGACCAGAGGGGCATTGTAGCGGCGGTAACCGCGTTCATCGCAAAATACAACGGGAACATTATCCATCTCGTCCAGCATGTGGACTTGACGGCCAACGTGTTCTTTATGCGCGCGGAATGGGAAGAGCAGGGATTCAACCTGCCGCGCGGCGAGATCGGAAATGCCTTCCGCAGCATCGCCGAGAATTTCCAGATGCAATGGGAACTGCGCTTTTCCGACCACACGCCCCGTATGGCGGTCTTCGTGTCCAAGGAGCCTCATTGTCTGTACGACGTGTTCTCGCGCGTCCAGTCCGGCGAATGGAACGTGCAGGTGCCGGTGATCGTGAGCAATCACCCCGATCTCGCGCCGGTCGCGCAGGCGTTTGGCACGGACTTCAAGGTTTTCCCCATCACGCCGGACACGAAGGCGGAGCAGGAACAACGCGAAGTGGAACTGCTGAAACAGAACCGCGTGGACTTCGTCGTGCTGGCCCGCTACATGCAGATCGTCTCGGACTCGTTCGTGAAACAGTACCCGAACCGGATCATCAACATCCATCACTCGTTCCTGCCGGCCTTCGCGGGGGCCAAGCCCTACCATTCGGCCTACGCGCGCGGAGTGAAAATCATCGGCGCCACGAGCCACTACGTCACCACGGAACTGGACACCGGGCCGATCATCGAGCAGGACATTATCCGGGTGAGCCACCGCGACTCGCTGGACGACTTCGTCCGCAGGGGAAAGGACCTGGAGAAAATCGTGCTGGCCCGGGCCATCTGGTGGCATCTGCAGAGCCGGATCCTGGTGTACAACAACAAGACCGTGCTGTTTGAGTAAAAATCGCGTTGCTTCGTGGTTTCTTTCATGAAAATTGCCATCACCGGAAAAGGCGGAGTCGGCAAGTCCACGCTGTCGGCGATCCTCGCGCACCTGGCGCGAAGAGACGGACGGTCGGTGCTGGCGGTGGACTCCGATCCCGATGCCAACCTCGCCTTCGCGCTGGGCGTCCCCGAGGCCGAGCGAAAAAAGATCGTCCCGATTTCCCAGCAGAAAGAGCTCATCGAGGAACGCACCGGGGCCAAGATCAAACAGTTCGGACAGATCTTCAAGCTGAACCCGCACGTCTCCGACGTGGCCGACCGCTTCGGCTACACCTTCCAGGGCATCAATCTGCTGGTATTCGGCGCGATCGAGGCGGGCGGCTCCGGCTGCGCCTGCCCGGAAAACACGTTCCTGCGGAACCTGATCAGCCACATCGTCCTTCAGCGCGATGAATTCGTGATCGTGGATATGGAAGCCGGGATCGAGCATCTCGGCCGGGGAACCGCGAGCGGCGTGGACGTGATGATCGTGGTGGTGGACCCGACCGCGCAAAGCGTCGGCACGGCCGACTCCATCGTGCGGCTGGCCCGGCAGATCGGCATCCGGGAGGTTCGTTTCGTCGGAAACAAAATCGGCAATGAGGCGGACCGGACGTATCTCGAGAATCACGTGGACGCGCAAAAGCTGCTCGGGTTCATTCCCTACTCCGACCGCATCCGGCAGGCGGACCGGGACGGCCTTGCGCTTATGACACAGTTGGATGGAGAGTTGCTTCGGGTTTTTGAGACGATCTATGAAAAAATAAAAATGGTTGATGGTCCCTGAGCGCTTCGCAGGCCCCTTTCTCCATCAACCATTAGCCATAGGTTTCCTTATGGACTTCAACGCGTCCCTGGCAGCAACAGCGGTGGGTAGTTTCCCGCACCGGGATCCCGATGCGGCGTGCGACCTGGTATTGGAGAACTTTCCGGAGATCCCGGTCTGGCCGCAGCTTCCTTTGACCAGTCCGAACGAGCAGATGGAAATCCAGTTCAGCGAGGGCATCCCCTGCACGGTCATCGAACGCGACAAGGGCCGGATGTTCATCGACACGAGCGGGGACCCGTCGGCCGCACTGGAGAAGTTCTACGAGCAGGTCCTGGCCGACAACCTGGATTACTTTGCCGTTTCGGAGGATTTTTCGAGGGGGATCTACGCGCTTGAAAGGCGGCTCGCCCGGATCGATCGCTCCGGCCTGAAATACATCAAGATGCAGGTCATCGGCCCCGTCAGCTTCGGCCTGACCATCGTGGACGAGAACAAGCGGGCCATCTACTACAACGAGCTTTTCCGCGACGTGGCGGTCAAGGCGCTCGCGCTCAAGGCGCGCTGGCAACTGCGCAAGTTCAAACCGTTGTGCGAGAAGCGCATCTGCTTCATCGACGAGCCGATCCTGTCCGCCTTCGGATCCTCGACCTACGTTAGCGTGCACCGGGGAGATGTGGTACGTTACCTTCAGGAATTGGTCGCGGCCATCCACCAGGAAGGCGGATGGGCCGGCATCCACTGCTGTGGAAACACGGAGTGGACCATACCGATCGACGCCGGGGTTGATATCATCAACTTCGACGCGCACGGCTACGGGGATTCGATACTCCTGTACGCCGAGCAGATCGGGAGATTCCTGAAGGGTGGCGGTGTGCTCGCCTGGGGCATCGTTCCGACCTCGGAGAAGGTCTTCGAGGAGACCACGGAGTCGCTCGTCGCGCGATTCGACGCGCTGGTGAACGATCTGGCGGCGAGGGGCAAGATCGACCGGGAGCTGATCCTGTCGAACGCCCTGATCACGGCCAGCTGCGGGACGGGGTCGCGGCCCCTCGAGCAGGCGGAGCGGATTACGCGCGAGACCCGCAGGGTCAGCGACAAGCTGAAGGAAAAACATGGTTAATGGTCAATGGTTGATGGTCGATGAAGGCCCGCGACCTTTCCATCGTTTTCCCATCAGCCATCAACCATTAACCATCAACCATTCGTGAAGACTATTGTCTGCCGCATCGACCGCTGCCTTGCGTGCCGCTCGTGCGAGCTGGCGTGCGTGGTGGCGCATTCGAAGTCGGGCAACCTGGCCGACGCGATGCGCGAGCCCGAGCGCCCCGCCCCCCGCGTCCGGGTGCGTGCCGCAGACAAGAAGGGCGATGGGGTCCGCCCCCGCAGCAAGGCGGTGCAGTGCCGGCAGTGCGCCAACGCGGCCTGCATCGAGGCCTGCGGCGTCAGCGGCGCGATTCGGAGGGACGAGGTGACCGGCGTTATCATGATTGACCCGGAGCAATGCACCGGCTGCTGGGCCTGCGAGCTGGCGTGCCCCCACGGCGCCATCCTCCGCTCGAAGGACGGCCGCTACGCGATCGTGTGCGATCGCTGCGGCGACCGGGACGTCCCGGCTTGCGTCGAGGCCTGCCTCGCCGAGGCCCTGGTGCTCAAGGGGACCGACTCGAAGGGTCCCTCGGGACGGAAGCAATGAGCGTTGCGGGTGCGGGTGTGGATTCGAGGAGTATCCGAGCATGAACGAGAAAGCGCGCAGCGCCGACCCGGCCGCCCAGCGGATGCTGGACGTGGTCAAGGACCGGCCGGCCGGCACCGTCTGGGACCGGGCGGCGGCCCAGCAGCCCCAGTGCGGCTACGGCGAGCTCGGGCTCTGCTGCCGCATCTGCTACATGGGCCCCTGCCGCATCGATCCCTTCGGCGACGGGCCCCAGTGCGGCGTCTGCGGTGCGACGGCGGACGTCATCGCCGCGCGCAATTTCGCCCGGATGGTCGCGGCCGGTGCCGCGGCGCACTCCGACCACGGCCGCGACGTCGCCCACGCGCTTCTCCTCGCGGTCGAGAACCCGAAGGCCGGCTACGGCATCAAGGACACGGCGAAACTCCTCAAGGTCGCCTCGCATTTCGGCATCGCGACGGGGACGCGCGCCGTTCAGGACATCGCGCGCGACCTCGCCAAGGCCGCGCTCGCCGAGTTCGGCGCGCAGGAAGGCGAGCTGAAGTTCGCCCACCGCGCCCCGCCGGCCCGGCTGGAGCTGTGGCGCCGGCTCGGCGTGGTCCCGCGCGGAGTCGACCGCGAGGTGGTCGAGCTGATGCACCGGACGAACATCGGCGTGGACCAGGACGCCGAGAACATCATGCGGCAGGCGTCGCGCGCGGCGCTGGCCGACGGCTGGGGCGGCTCGATGATCGCCACGGAGCTCCAGGACATCCTGTTCGGCACGCCCGCGCCGATCCGCGGCAAGGTCAACCTCGGGGTGCTGTCGAAGGATACCGTGAACGTCGTCGTGCACGGCCACGAGCCCGTCCTGTCGGAGATGCTCGTGCTCGCCGCGCGCGACAAGGAGCTGGTCGAGCTCGCGAAGTCGAAGGGCGCTTCCGGCATCGGCCTCGCCGGCATCTGCTGCACGGCCAACGAGATCCTGATCCGGCACGGCATCCCGATCGCCGGGAACTTCCTCCAGCAGGAGCTGGCCGTCGCGACGGGCGCGGTGGACGCGATGGTCGTGGACGTCCAGTGCATCATGGGTTCGCTCGGCGAGCTGTGCAAGGGTTACCACACGGCGCTGGTGACTACGTCGGCGAAGGCCAGGATGGACGGCGTCCGGTACGTGCCGTTCGACGAGCACGACCCGATGAGCACGGCGAAGGAGATCGTCCGCACGGCGATCCTGAGCTTCCCGAACCGTGGCCGCGTCGAGGTGCCGGACGAGACCATGGACGTCATCGCCGGGTTCAGCCACGAGGCGATCAACTACATGCTCGGCGGCCGGTTCCGCGGCTCGTACGTCCCGCTCAACGACAACATCATCAACGGCCGCATCAAGGGCGTCGCCGGCGTCGTCGGCTGCGGCAACCCGAAGGTCGAGCACGACCGCGTGCACATCGAGCTGGTGAAGGAGCTGATCGCCAACGACATCCTGGTGGTCCAGACGGGCTGCTCCGCCATCGCCTGCGCCAAGTGCGGGCTGTTGGTCCCGGAGGCGGCGGCGCAGTACGCCGGGCCGGGCCTAACCGAAGTATGCGAGACCGTCGGCATGCCGCCCGTCCTGCACTCGGGCTCCTGCGTGGACAACAGCCGCATCCTGATCGCCCTCTCCGAAATGGTCCGCGTCGGCGGGCTTGGCAAGGACATCAGCGAGCTGCCGGTGGCGGGCGCCGCGCCGGAGTGGATGAGCGAGAAGGCCATCGCCATCGGCCAGTACTTCGTCGCGTCCGGGGTCCTGACGGTCTTCGGCGTCGGCCTGCCGGTGCTCGGCAGCCCCAAGTTCACGAAGCTGCTGACGGAAGACTTCGCAGGCTCCTACGGCGGGTGCTGGGCCATCGAGCCCGACCCGCACAAGATCGCCGTCCGCATGATCGACCACATCCAGGCCAAGCGGGAGAAGCTGGGCATCAGCAAGGCGAAGGAGAGGGTGCTATTCGATATGGAAATGAGGCGGGAGCTGAAAGCGGAAACTTGAAACTGAAAACTCGAAACTTGCCGCACAGGGATGGCAAGTTTCCAGTTTCGAGTTTCAGATTTTGCAGACTGAGGACAGGCGATGTCGAAAATCATAGCCACGCGGGCCATCCGCGGCGCCCACAAGCTTGTGGCGCGGGCCGAGGCCGAGCTCGAGAAAGTCCTCGAGGAGAAGGGGCCCGACACGAAGGTCGAGTTCCCCAACACCGGCTACTTCCTCCCCATCTCCCACGGCATGCTGGGGCTCAGCATCGACCGCCTGGGCGGGTTGAAGGAGCTTCTCGCCGAGGCGAAGAGGCTGCTGCCCGCGATCCCGGACGAGCGGCTGTGGGTGCCGTACCTCGGCCACACGCTGGACG
>JAHJJH010000109.1 GCA_018823105.1 Verrucomicrobiota bacterium
CCACCAACTTATCAGCAGGCGGCTCAAATGGCTACACTATTATTTAAATTGCTCTAATTGCGTTCTTACGGGCAATTCCGCAGATAGTGGTGGCGGTAGCGCCAGCGATCCAGTGGACGGTGTAGCCGTTCTCGTCAACTGCACCCTATCCGGCAATTCCGCCGCCTATGATGGCGGCGGGAGTTTCTACGACGGCTTGATTAACTGTGTCGTCTACTGCAATACGGCGTCCACGGCCAACAGCAATTACTTTGGCGGAATATATGAGCATTGCTGCATGGCCCCCTTGCCCGCTGGAGAAGGGAACATAGCAAGTCCGCCGCAGTTCCTGGACCCGGCCTCCAGCAACTTCCACCTGGCCTACGGCTCGCCGTGCATTGACAGCGGCAACAACCTGCCCGGCATCACCGACGACATCGAGGGCACGGTACGCCCGCTGGACGGCAACTTCAACGGCACACCCGACTTCGACATGGGGGCCTACGAGTACAACCCCGCCACGGCCGATTCGGACGGCGATACGATGTTCGACAACTGGGAGCACCGCTACGGACTCAATCCCACCAATCCCGCGGATGCCGCTATCGATTCGGACAGCGACACCGTGCTGAACAAGAACGAGCACACCGCCGATACGGTCCCGACCAACAGCGCGTCGGTCTTCCGCATCACCGGCATCGGAGAGACGAATTCGTTCAGCGTGATCGTCGGTTGCACGAATTCCCGCGTCTATGGCCTGCAGTTCAATGCAGACCTTCTCACGGGTTCATGGTCTGCCGTCGAGGGGCAAACCAACCGGCCCGGCGAAGCGGACGGCGCTATGTCGCTGGTCGACACCAACGACGCGGCCCACCGCGCCTACCGCGTCGGTGTCGGATTACCGTAGAGGCGGAATGCGCCGGGTCGGGGACCCGGCCTACAACGGCGGGCGGTGTATGGGCGAAACGGATGGCTGAATGAATGATGGGCAACCAAAAACAAACGCGCCGGGTACCACCTTTGTCCCGGGAAGCGATGCCGCGGTGGCCAGGGAGGGGACCCGGCCTGCAACGGCGGAATCCAATCCAACACCGCGCCCCAAACGCCTGCGCCGTCTGACGCGGGTGTGGGCGGATCACAATAAGTATTTCCTGACCTTTCGCGTTCATGATCGCCGGCCGGTTCTGGCCAACGCGCAGGTGGACGAACGTATCCGGCGGTTCATCGCCGACAGCCTGGAACATTATGGGGTCTGGGTGGATTGCTACATGGCCATGCCGGATCATTTGCATTTGATTGTTTCGATGGCGCCGACGCCGGGTCGGGGGACCCGGCCTACAACGGATGTAGGCCCGGTGCCCGCACCGGGCGGGATGGCCCCGGGATCGGCAACCCTCGGTGAATGGGTGAAGGCCTTCAAGGCGGTGGTGGGCCGCCGCGAATTCAAGTGGCAATCGGGATTTTTCGATCATGTGTTGCGCAGCGACGAGAGCGCGTCGGAAAAGTGGGATTATATCCGGATGAATCCTGTCCGGGCCGGTTTGGTCGAGAAATTGAAGGACTGGCCGTATGCGGGGTTTTTTGATCCGAGGACAGGGGGGCAATTATAGGCCGTGTCCCACAACGGATGTAGGCCCGGTGCCCGCTTGGCGCGGCGAAGCGCAGCGAAGACGGCCACCGGGCGGGACGGACGCCGGGTCGGGGGACCCGGCCTACAACGGCGGCGACATGGACAATGTAGGCCCGGTGCCCACACCGGGCGTTATGGACGCCGAAAACGCGCCGGGTCCGGGGACCCGGCCTACAACGGCGGGCGGTTGGACACGGCGAGCAGGGCCACGGCATACGAGATCGCGGCGGCCGCCAGCACCGTCGAGAAGCCGGAGACCACGGCCAGCCATGCGGCAAGGACCGCGCCGGCCACGGAGAAGCAGCCGTTGACGCCCCACGCCCAGGGCACCCAGGCCGGGTTCATTTTCTGAATGGCGCGCAGGCCCAGCGGCAGGGGCAGGCCCAGGAGAAAGGCCGGCGGCAGCAGAAAAAGCGCCGTGGTGCCTGCCCTCGCGAGGAAGGGCCAGGCCAGGGCCGTTCGCGTCAGCGCCGGCGCCAGCCACGGGAGCACCAGCAGAAATCCGAAGACCAGCGCCAGGACGATTCGTCGCGTCGCCGCATGTTCGCTTAATCGGGACGAGAACAGGCTGCCGAGTCCCATGCCGGCCAGCAGCGTGCTGATCACCGCCGCGGCCGCGTAGAGCGGATGGCCCCAGAGCAGGATGAATCGCTGGATCAGCGCGATCTCCAGCAGCATGAAGCCCAGCCCCAGGCCCGCGAAGTAGAGCAGCGGCCGCGCCGCCCGGAAGCCCGGCGCGCCCAGCTTGAGCAGCGGAAGCAGAATCAGCGCCGCGCCCGGGACGGCGACCAGCACGAACGTCAGGGCCAGGACGAGCGAACCCAGTTCGAAAAAGGGCAGCACGCCGCCGCCGTAGAGCGCCCGCAGGGCCCCCAGGCTTCGACCTCGCAGGAACTGGGAAAAGAACGGCCGGTCATCCGTCGGCGCTTCCAGGTGAAAGTCGTATCGGTCCACCAGGTAGGGCGCGGCATCCTTGACGCGCCGTTGTCGCGGCGGGTCCGGAGGCCCCGCCCTACCCATACTTGACGAGAGCAGGTTCTCGAGCAGAGTTGTGAGCGTTTCGTCCTGCATCTGATGATATCGCGTGCGTTCTTCCGGAGTGGCTCCGGGAAGCAGCGCGAGATCGAACTGGCGTTCGCGGCAGAAGGCCCGCACGGCCTCGATCTCCTGTGCGGTCAAGGCCTGGCGCGTGACCGTGAAGGTCAGCGTGGACCAGCTTCGGGCCGCGGCGATGTGGGCGGCGGGGTCCGCCACGCCCGCGTCCGCGAGCATCGCGACCAGCAGGGCCAGGAGGCGCGGCGCGTGGCGCGGAGGATAATCCAGCCACGCGGTGACGGATAACGCCCCGTTCTCGGCCAACGCGCCCCAAATCCGCGCGAAGGCCTCGCGCGTGAGGAGATATTGCTCCTGCGCGGCGTGCAATCCCGCGGCGCCGCCGAATTCACCGACGGACGGCAGGAGCACGAGATCGTAGGTCCCGCGGCCGCGTTCCAGGAAGGCCCGGGGATCCTCTACGACCAGGTCCGCGTCCAGCGGCGCGTCCAGCCCAGCGTACCCGGTCCGGGCCAGGTCCGCCACGACGGGGTGGGGCTCCACGACGAGGACGCGCTCCGCGCCGTGGCGCCGGGCGAGGGCGGCTTCCGCGCCGCCGCCCGCGCGCAGGATGAGCACGGAACCGGGGCGCCCGAGGGTGAAGGGCAGGGCCGCGGTGGTGAAATCGTAAATCCGGCCCGCCTCACCCGGGGGCGGAACGGCGGCATGGCCGTCACCGTTGAGAAAGAGCAGGGCGGAGTTCGGCACTTCCTCCGGCCAGGCGAGGCTCAAGCCCGGCGCGTAGCGCAGGGCCGGGCCGGCGACGAGGTGCACGTGGCCCAGTGGATGCCGGCGCTCGAACATCACCTTGGCGTCCGGCAGGTTCAGCGCGCGGGATAGTCCCTTGTACGCCGACGTGGCGAGCGGGGGCGGGCGCGCGACGAAGAAAAGACAGAGTATTGCACCGGCCATGGCGGCCACGCCGAAGAACCGGCGACGGTCCGCGGGAGCGGCGAGGACGCTGCCGGCCAGGGGCAACAGTCCTAGGGCCGCGGGCAGCGCGGTCGGCGCCAACCCATGAAGGCCTGCCAGCGCCGCCACTCCGCCGAGGGCAGAGCCCAGCAGGTTGGCGCCGTACAGGCGGCCGATCTGCCCGATGCGCGAGGTGAAGATGACCGCCAGCGCCAGCGCGCCGAAGAAAAACGGCGCGAAGAAGATGGCGCAGGTCAGGGCCAGTCGCGCCGCCTGGCCGCGTTCCACGAACAGCAGATAGAGGTCGAAGCGCGCCGCGGCGGTTTGCGCCAGGGGCAGGCCGAGGGCCATCGAAATGCCGCAGAGAAGCAGTGTGATGGCGATGACAAGATCAGCCCGTGCTGTTGGTTGGTCCACCATGGGTTTGACATCGTAAGCGGTAGGGCGCGCCCCCCGCTCCAGCGGGGCAGGGGCCCGGCTTGTCCCGCTCCGCGGGACGCGCCGCCCAGGCTTCGCCCGAGGCTGCGCCGAGGCGAGCGGCGGCTTGGGCCAAGCCGCCCTACCTTGTAACAGGGATTGACGAAATGCGGCCAGGATCGAGCCCGCCGCGCCGAAACCGAGCAGGGCAACGGAAATGACGAGCCCGGCGAAATGATACCACTGCGCGATGGAGAGCGCCTGCATCAGGGCGACCTGGAAGGCGATCAGCGCACAGGAAACCAGGGCTGCCGCCGCGGCGATCATGACCCGGCCCGGCGCAGCGGGACGAAGCGAACCGGCATGACCGTGCGGGTGGTGACCCGGTCGCCGTCTTTTTCCACAAGCACCAGGTACTGGGTGAGGAACGGCGAGCCGACCGGGATGATCATGCGCCCGCCGTCCTTGAGTTGCCGGATCAGCGGCGGCGGGATGTGCTCGGCCGCCGCCGTGACGACGATGGCGTCATACGGCGCGTGCTCGGGCCAACCGTTGTAGCCGTCGCCGTTTTTCACCTGGACGCGTTCGTAGCCGTTCGCGGCCAGGTTGGCCCGCGCGCGCTCGGCCAGCTTGGGAATGATCTCCACCGTGTAGACCTCGCCGCCGACTTCCGCCAGCACGGCGGCCTGGTAGCCGGACCCCGCCCCGATCTCCAGCACGCGGAAACCGGGCCGCGGCCGGACGATCTCGGTCATGTAGGCGACGATATACGGTTGAGAAATGGTCTGCCCGAAGCCGATGGGCAGGGGACGGTCCTCGTAGGCGGACGGCGCCTGGTCGGCGGGGATGAACCGGTCGCGCGGGACCGTCCGCATGGCTTGGAGGACGGCGGGATCGCTCACGCCGCGCCGCTCGATCTGGTCTTCCACCATCATGGCCCGCTCCTGCGCCCGGCGGTCGGCCGCGAAAGCCAAGGGAGGCCCGACCCCGCCGCACAGCACCGCCAGTGCGAACAGGACGCGCACGCTGTGAATCCTGTCCATCGGTCCCTATCTGTAAGGATAGCACGGGCGACCCTTCGCGTAAATGTAAAAAGGACTTGGCAAGCGCCGTCGCCGTGGGCATAGTCCCAGCCCGATTCGGCTCCGGCCCGGACGGGGATTCAACGCGAAGGTGTTCCCATGTACACAGTTTCGGATTTACGCAAGGGGATCAAGATCGAGCTCGACGGCGTGCCGTACGAGGTGGTCGAGTTCGAGTTCTACAAACCCGGCAAGGGCCAGGCGATGTACAAGTGCCGCCTGAAGAACCTGCTGATGGGCAATACGACGGACCGCACCTTCCGCGCCGTGGACAAGATCGGCAAGCCCGACCTCGAGGAGCGCGACCTGGTCTATTCCTACCCCGAGGGCGACCATTACGTCTTCATGGACAGCCGGACTTTTGAGCAGGTTACGATCGGCGCAGAGGCCATCGGGAACCAGAAGTACTTCCTCGTCGAGAACATCGAGGTCAGCGTGCTCTTCTACAACGGGCGCGCGATCCAGGTGGTCTTGCCGGCGTTCGTGGAGAAGGTCATCGTCGAGACAGAGCCCGGGGCGCGGGGCGACACGGCCACGAACGTGACCAAGGCCGCCAAGCTGGACAACGGTTACGAAATCCAGGTCCCCCTGTTCATCAACCAGGGCGACACGGTCCGCATTGACACCCGCACCGGCAAGTACTTCGACCGGGTCAGCAAGGGCTGATCGGGCGCCACCATGAGCGGCGACGCCGAACACCTGCGGACCTTGCGCCCCGCGCTGGAGCTGCGGTCCCGCCTGCTGCGCGCCCTGCGCGTTTTTTTCCACGGCCGCGATTTTCTCGAGGTCGAGACCCCCGTCCGGCTTCGCGCCCCGGCGCCCGAGGTGCACCTCGACGCCGAGCCGGCGGGCGACGCGTGGCTGCGGACGTCGCCCGAGCTGCACATGAAGCGGTTGTTGGCGGCGGGGTACGAGCGGATTTTCCAGGTCGGCCCCTGTTTCCGGCGCGGCGAATCGGGCGGGCGGCATCGTCCGGAATACACCCTGCTCGAGTGGTACCGGGCGGACGCGGATTATCACGACATCCTGGCGGACACCAAGGCGCTGATCCTTTTCCTGGCCCGGGAAGTGCTCGGCTCCACCACCCTGCGCCGCGCCGGGCGCGAGATCGTTCTCGAACCGGTCTGGGAGTATCTCACCGTCTCGGAAGCTTTTCTCGACTTCGCCGGATGGGATCCGGTCGAGCATTTCGATCCCGACCGCTTCGATCTCGACCTGGTGGACAAGGTCGAGCCGCAGTTGCCGCGGGAAGCGCCCGTCATCCTGGCCGACTACCCGGTCCAGGCCGCCGCCCTGGCGCGGCGCAAGCCGGGACGGCCGTCGGTCGCCGAGCGCTGGGAACTGTATCTGGACGGCATCGAGATCGCGAACGCCTACTCGGAACTGACGGAGGCCGCCGAGCAGGCCGCGCGCTTCGAGGAATGGAACCGCGCGCGCGCGGCGGCGGGCAAGCCGGTCTACCCCGCGGACCGGGAGTTTCTGGCGGCGTTGGAGAGCGGCTTGCCGCCCTGCGCCGGCGTGGCGCTCGGGGTGGACCGGCTGGTCATGCTCTTCGCCGGCGCGGACTCGCTGGATGAGGTACTGCCGTTTGGCGGAGATGCGCGGACGAATTAACAAAAAAGACAAACATTACTAATTGACCAGAAATCTGGAAGCTGATACTGAAAGAGGCCAAAGGGAGAAGTCCGGTGTTATGCAGGAGGACACTCACGCTCACGTACATTCTCGGCCTCGTAGCCGGTTACGAGAAGCAAGCCCGCTTGTTTTATTGGCCTTGACTGGTTGGATAATTGTTTCTTCTGCCTTTGCTCAGGGTCGCCAGCTCGATGTCCGCGAAGTTCAAGTCGCCTTCTCCCCGCGTGGAGAGGCTCTGCCTCTTGTCCTCCGAGAATTGCGTTCTGCCCGACAAAACGTGGACGTGGCCATGTTCTACATCAACCATGGCGACCTGGTTGATTCTCTGTGTTTTCTTTCAAGCCGCCAGAAAGTTCGTGTCCGTCTGATCACGGATAGCAGCATGGGAGCGCCGGCCCAGCGCCCTCTTTTGGAAAAAATGGCGAGGTACGGTGTGACGGTCTACCTGGTGCAATTACCCAACGCGGGAAAAATGCACCTGAAAAGCCTGGTGGTGGATGATCGCCTGGTCATCACCGGCACGGCCAATTGGACCCAACAGGCCTTCGGGGGCAATTTCGAGGACACCCTCGTTATACGCGGCGATGAACTGGCCCGGCTGTACCGGGAGCAATTCGAGGCTCTTATCGAAAAAGCGGAAGACATCGTGGAATCCAGCGAGATCCCTGCCCGTTTGCCGCGCATGGACTATCCCCGTCCTTCGCGAAATTCCACCCGCACTCCACCTGATCGCGTGGACGCGCCGCGCCCCAATCTCTTTCGCACCGTTCGCCAAGTGGAATCACACTTCATGCCCCGGCCCGAAGTGGTCTCTATCCTGCAAGAGCAATTGCGCATGGCTTCCAATCGGGTGGACCTGGCTCTCTTCCTGATCAATGAACCCGGGCTGGTGGAAACATTGGTACAGGTCGCCAGGGAAGGACGCTGCCGCGTGCGGCTACTGGCGGACCATATGATGCTCGATCCGGGGAATCTGAACGTCCTGCATCAGTTGGCGACGGCGGGCGTGGAAGTGCGGGCCTTTGGATTCGACCGCGAAAGCCTTCATCTGAAAACCGCGGTCATTGATGATCGCCAGGTCTGGACAGGCTCGGCCAACTGGACTCGGGGCGCCATTGGGCTA
>JAHJJH010000110.1 GCA_018823105.1 Verrucomicrobiota bacterium
CTGGCCGGAGACCCGTCCGCCGGCCTGGCGGCGACGAGGTCATGATTGCCGATGGCGGTCTCCTTGGGCCCGCGCAACGAATTCCACATTTCCATGAACGCGTCCCAACGCGGTGCGACCGTCTCCGCCAACGAATCGAAACCATCGGTGATCAAATCGCCGCCGCCAATCACCAGGTCGGCGGCTTGCGCATGGATGGCCTTGGCCGCCATCTCGAGGGCCAGCGGCGTCTCCCACTCGACGCGGGTATGGACATCCGTGAAAAAAACAAACCGGAACGCCTCGCGCGCAGGGATCGGGGCCGACCAAACCAGCCGCCTCGGCAGGCCCAGGCCCCAGGCCGCGCCGGCCGCGGCCATCGCGCCCAGAAAGGTTCTTCGAGAACAGGCGGTGTTTTTCATTCTCCACGAGCCTTCCGCCGGCGCACGGCCACCCGCTCCACGAGGGCCAGCACCAGAATGCCTGCAAGGAATAAGCCCCGCACCTGGTTTTCCGTCAAGCGAGTGATGACCGTGGCGCTCACGGGACTGGTATAGGGAAAGCCGGGATCATGGTATTCGTTCAGCCGTTCCTCAAGGCGTTCGTCCCACGCGTACTGCGATGCCCGAAGTGTGTGGCCGAAGAAGAGTTCCAGGATCCGGTTCTCCCGCCAAGCCACCGTGGCGTGACCGTACAGGGCTTCGGGATCGCCCCTCAATTCCCAGGCCCGCGCCGCATGCTGGTCGCGACGGAAAAGATGGACGCGGGCCTCGTGGACAAAGGGGTCGGTCACCGGTGTCCAGGTTTGAAGAAACTCCTGGTATCGCTCCGGATCCCGGAATTCATCAAGCCGCGACGCCGCCTCGGCCGCCCGCTCGCGGTCCAGGCGCCGCAATTCATCCCGGGTGATACGCGAATAAAAACTCCCCACGCCCGGCTCGTCATGCCGGTAGCCATATTCGGCCATCATGCTGAACGTGTGGCGAAGCCCGCCCAGGGCGGGCCAGCGCCGGGCATATCGGTCCACGCGCGGCGGGGTGTTGGAGAGGCACAACGCCAGGAGGGCGAGGTGCAGCATGCCCAACCGGCAAACCACGCGAACGGAGCGAGCCGCGACGTCGCCGCGGACAAAGACGGGCCGCAGCCCGACCGCCAGCAGAACCTGGATGAGGCCGACGGCTTGGATGTTCAGCCACACGTCGCGCAGCCCGAAGACGCGGCGCGGGGTCATCCATTGGATGATCTCGTCCACGGTGCCAAGAAGGCCCCCCAGCCAGCCCGCGGCGAGATAGATCATCGGATCGCGTACCCGGTGGCTGAACGCGCGGAACAACAGCAGGCCGAGCGCGCCGTACTCGATGAAATGTACGGCCTCCTCCGGATTGGAGCGCAGCCGCCACGAGAGGAACGCGTAGAGGATCGTGATCCCCAGCACCCATGCCACGGAGCGGCCACGCCCGGCCTCGCGCGTGCGCATTAATCGGCGGACGGCGATCGCGGCCCCCAGCGCCAACACGGCCAGCACACCGTACAGGAAAGCGATCCGCCCCCAGTGCTCGGTGACCCAAGCCTGGATGGTGCGGGCGAGTGGGATCGAAAGGTATATCAGCAGCGTCCAGCCGCCAACGGCCAGCCAGGACACCCATTCTTTTCCGCGCGGCGGTTGGTTCAGCATCCCTATCCCCTGCGTTCCACGCCCCCCCACTCGCAACAGCCGGGATCAGGACGCCCGGCCGGTTTCTTCCGTGAGCCGGCGCAAGTGCTCCTCCATCCCGGGGGTCAACTGGTCCCACGCAAAGCGCCACGTCCAGTTCCCGCTCGTTGTGCCGGGGACATTCATGCGCGCCTCGGAGCCGAGGCCCAGGATGTCCTGCAGGGGAAAGACCACCGTGTTGGCGCGCGAGCGCATGGCGAGGCGGATCAGGTCCCAGTGAATCTCGCTTCCGTCGGTCTTGAGATAATCCAGGATGGCCCGTCGTTCCTTCTCGACATCCTCGTGCGTGCGGGTGCTGTTCTTCCCCGGTTCGCTGCGGAACCAGCCGACGGTCGTATCGTTGTCGTGCGTGCCGGAATAGACCGCGCAGTTGGGCGGGTAGCTCTCGGGCCGGTAGTCGGCGGCCTTGGCGTCGTTGCCGAAAGCGAACTGGAGAATCCGCATGCCCGGGAACTGGAACTGGTCGCGAAGCTGTTCCACGGCGGGCGTGATGACGCCGAGATCTTCGGCGATGATCGGCAGGCCGCCCAGTTCGCGGCGCAGAACGTTGAACAGATCGGCGCCAGGCCCCGGCACCCAGCGCCCGTGGATGGCCGTCTTTTCGGTCCCCGGGATTTCCCAGTAGGCCTCAAAACCGCGGAAGTGGTCAATCCGCACGATATCCACCATCTCGAAAATATGGCGCATGCGCCTGACCCACCAGCCATAGCCGCTCGCGCGGTGCACGTCCCAGCGGTAGAGCGGATTGCCCCAGAGCTGGCCGGTCGCGCTGAAGTAGTCCGGCGGCACGCCGGCGACGATTGTCGGGAAGCCGCGCTCGTCGAGATAAAACAATTCCGGATGCGCCCAGACGTCGGCGCTGTCGTGGGCCACGAAAATCGGGATGTCACCGACGATCTGGATGCCGCGCTTGTGGCAATACTTGCGCAGGCGCGCCCACTGGTCGGCGAACAGGAACTGCTCGATCTTCACATGGCGGATGGCCGTCTTGAACTTGCGCCGCGCGGCTTTCAACGCGGCGGGCTCCCGCCGCGCCAGTTCCGGCGCCCACGTCGTCCACGGCCGAAGCTCGTGCGCATTCTTCAGGGCAAAAAACAGCGCGAAATCATCAAGCCAGTTCGCGTGCTTGCGGCAGAAGTGCGCGAAGGCTTCGTGCTTGCTCTTCCCGGCGCGGCTGTCGAAGGAGCGGCTGGCCGTCTGGAGCATGGCCGTGCGCGCCTGGAGCACCGGCCCGTAATCCACGTGGTCGCGCGGGAACTCCGGGAAGCGGGCCAGCCGCGAACGCGAGAGGAGCCCCTCGCGAACCAGCAGGTCGAAACTGATGAGCTGCGGGTTGCCGGCAAATGTGGAGAGCGACTGGTACGGCGAATCCGCGTAACCCGTCGGCCCGAGGGGCAGCATCTGCCACAGGCGTTGCTTCGCCGCCTGGAGCTTATCGGCAAACAGTCGGGCCTGCGGCCCGATTTCACCCATACCGTAGGGGCCCGGAAGGGACGTTGGATGCAGCAGAATGCCGCTGGCCCGCGGAAAGTTCATTGCCGGTTCACTCCTGTAAAAGTACCTGTAGGGCCTTCGCTTGCGAATGGCCGTGGAGCGGCGCGCCGCAAGCGGCGGCCCTACAACATACGCTTGCCCATCCAATGATGGACTGACCAGTAAAGGGCGTGAAAACTATCAGCCGGAACAGCGGAAGTCCACGCTTTTTCAGCACGCGTCGCGAAAGGATGATCCGGACCGGCCCGGTGTTACCCGTGGAAAACCAAATACTTCCGGCACACGTAATTGATCATCACCGACGTCACCATGTTGGCCAGGTACGCAAACGATGTCTCCCATCCGGAGTACCGTATCAGCATCCAGCCCAGCCCCATGCCGATCAACCAACTGACAATCGAAACGGCATAGAAGAGACCAATTTCCTTCAAGCGTGAGTGCCGGCCGGGCTTGAAGACCCACAGCACGTTCAGGATGTAGGCCGTCAGGTTGCTGAAGAAAAACGTGATGGTCTTGATCAGGTAGTACCGCTTGGCGCGGAGCATGTCGTCCACCGGTACCACGTCGAGGCCGAAGAGCCTCACCAGGGGATCGTTTGCGCCGAGCGCCGGCAAGACTTTCCAGGCCAGCAAGTTGAAGAGTACGAGGTCCACCATCGTCGCCGCGCCGCCGCACATGGCATACTTGATGAACTGGATGACCGGGTGCGCCTCCCGCTGAAAAAATTGCCGGATGATGTGCTTCAAAGTTCGCTCCTTGCTCGGCCTAAAAAGTCCAACGGACCGACGTCGTGGTTACCAGGTCGTTCTGTTTTTTTCCTTCCGCCGGCGCGCTGTCATACCGGTCCTGCAGCGAGAACCGCAGGCTCATGTTCGGCGACAGGATAACCTCCAGGCCCGCCTCGGTGGTAAGAAAAAAAACGGTGGTGTCCTCGAGATTGAGGATGAACTCCACCGATTGCCAGGCGAGGAGGTTGGAAAGGAGCACGCGTTCCGCATACTGCGCCGCGCGGCCTGCCGCGAATCCGTCAATTGTCCCGCCCTTCTTCTCCCGCACGTATCCCGGCCCCAGTTCGGCGCCCAGCAGCGTGCGCTCGGTGCGGATGAGATACCGGCCCAGGGACACGTTGGCCCGGGCGCGATAGGTCAGATCAGCGATCCGGTCTTGAAAAATATGGCCGTCAAGCACCGCGTAGGTGCGCTCGTTCAGGCTCCGTTCAATGCGCGCTTCAACCTCGGAGTTTTCCGTGTCTTTTTCCCCATCGCTTTTGCCGTACCGGCCGCCGGCCTTCAGCCAGAAGAAGTGACGCTCGGTCTCCTTCTGGGCCGTGAGCGCCACGTCGTACCGTAAAGTATCCTTATTGCCGCCGGTACTGTCCGCGCCCACCTCCAGCGTCCGACGCCAGGCCGTCTTGTCGCGTTTCGGCCGGGCGGCTTTGTCCGGGATTTTGAGAGAGCGTTGCTTGGCGGAGAGCCCAAACTTCGAGCCCCGGCTGCCCTTGAACGCCTGGGAAAGTTCCGCCCCGCGTCGCACGGGCTTTGCTTCCACTTCGGGTTCCGGCGGTGGCGGTTCCACCACCACCGGGGGCACGGCACTCGTGGTCGCCGGCAATTCCACCACGACCGGCGGCGCCGCGGTGACGCTTGCCGGACTATCCGGCGGCTGATTCGTGGACTCCTCGTCCAAATCATTGGTCGCGGCCCGGGAGAGCCCCACCCCGAGAGCAGAAATCACCAGGAGCATACCCGCCCCATACCGCGCCATGCGATTCATGGGCGGGCACGCTAACGAATTGGCGAGCATGGCGCAACTCACATTTCAAGTTCGCATAAGACGATCCGACTTGTATGCTTCCCGGCATGGAGCGTGGGAACCTGATCGTGTTCATGGGCGAGGCGGCGCGGCGCCAGTTCATCCGGCGGGCCGTGTTGGACCGGGGCTTCGTCGCCGCGGACCGGATCACCACCTTTGCGCGCCTTAAGGCGGCCTGCGCCGGGGCCGCCCGGCGCGCCGGCCTCCTCGACCGGCCCGAGGCCGACGTTCTGTCACGGACTATGATCATCCTCGACGTGGTCGTCGAAGCCGCCGCCGAATTCGCCGGGCAGGGGGTCCTGGGACGGGTCTCTACGGGGGCCCTCGCCGGCGTGCTGGAAAGCATGGCGGACACACTCGCCCCGTTCGGCGAAGCGGCGGAAGCCATTCACGCGTGGCTCCTGAAGCGGCCCGCCGAAAGCAAGGCGCGACAACTCGGGCAATTGTACGGGGTTTACCGCCGGCGATTGCAGGCGGCCGGGCTGGCGGAGACTCGTGATGTTTGCGCCGCCGTCATCGACCTGCTTTGCGGGCCCCCGGAGAACTGGCCGCCCGTCCTCTCCACGCTGGAGGGATGCGTTCATTTCCGCGCGCTGACCTGGCTCGACCCGTTCGCGGAGCAGTTCATTCAGATCCTGGCGGAACAACTCGGGAAGAAACGCGTTCTACTGTCGTCGGCCCTGCCGCCGGCCCACGCGGAGAGCATGGAAGACCGGCTGGCCGCGCAGATTCGCACCGAGGTCCTGGCCGGGCTGGAGCAGGACGCGTGGAGCGCCTGGACCGAGGGCCTGGGCGACGCGTTGGCGGTGGAAGATGCGCAACTGGCCGCGGACAGCCGGGACCGCCTGTCCTTCATCCGGTCCGCAGGACTCCAGGGCGAGGTGGAGGACCTGGCGCGACGGATCCGCCGGGAGATGGACCATCAACGGGTCCCGCCCGAACGTATCGCGCTGGTCGTGCGGCAACCCGGCGAGTACCTGGAAACCATCGCCCGCGTGTTCGACGAGTTCAGCATCCCCTTCTTCTGCCGCCGCGGTCGGCCGGCCTCTTCCACCGCGTCCCTCCGCCTTCTCCTGGCGCTACTTCAATTCCCGCTGGACCCGGCCCGGGACCGGCTCTGCGCCTTGCTCCAATCGCCCGCGCTGACCTGGCCCGGCTTCGCGGATCCGGACGCGCGCCGGCAGGCGGCCGTTGAAATCCTGGCCGCCGGGGTCGGACCCAGCCTCCAACCCGAGGACTGGCGGCCCACGCGGACCAGGCCCGGACGCGTTTCCGAGGCCGTCCGTTCGCCCGTGGCCGCCGCCCTGGCGAAGCTGGGCCTCTGGGCCCCGCCGTCCGCCGAGGCGCCGCTGAAAGAGCACGCCCGCCGCGCGCTCGACATCGCCGCCTTCTTCGACCTGGCGCAAGCCGCGGACAACGCGTCCCTGCCCGTCCGCGAACAAGTGGCCAGCCGACGCGCCCTGGACCAGGCGCTGGACCTGCTTCGCCGCCTCGAGCGGGAAAGCCAGAGCGACTCTTCTCGCTTCACCTGGGGCGGCTTTCTCGATCTGCTCGGCCGCCTCTGGGGGACCGTGACGGTGCCCACGGGCTGGAGCGAAGAATACGGCGTCTGGGTAGTCAGCCCGGCGGACATGGCCGGATTGAGTTTCGACGTGGTTCTCATCGCGGGCCTCAACGAAGGCTCGTTCCCCGCCGTCGCCCGCGAAGACGCCGTCTTCAGCGACGAGGAACGTACGGCTCTACAAAAGGCGTTGGCCCGGCGCGGTGTGAAACTTCCGCAATGGAGCCTGCCTCTCTCCTCCGTCCGATCCGCGCAGGAGCGGTTCCTTTTCCTGACCTGCCTGGGCGCCGCGCGCGAACAGCTGGTCCTCTCCTGCCAGACCACCGATGGTGACGGGCGGGATCTCAATCCCGGCGATTTCTTCCGCAGCCTGTGGGCGCTCGCCGGCGGCCCCGCGGAGGTCGCGCCTCCGCCCGGCGAGTCGTGGTGGGCCACGGTTCCCCTGCCCCAGTGCCAAACCCCCGCGGAAGCCCGGCGGCGCCTCGGCCGGTTGATCGAGGACCCGGCCGCCGCGAAGGATGCGGAAAAAACCATCCTCCTTTCGTTCGCCGGTGGCGCGGGCGCCGGCGCCGGCGCCCGGCTGGAGCATCGGATCGGCGTCGAACATGCCCGCGAGACGTTCTTCAACACCCGCGCGGCCGACCGACCGCAAACCGAGCCCTATTGCGGGAAAATCGAACAACCTTCCACGCGCGAGCGGGTCGCGGCCTGGCTGGCGGCGCGCGGCGCGTTGAGTCCTACGGCGCTGGAGTCCCTCGCCCGCTGCCGCTACCGTTTCCTCCTCGGTTCGGTGTGCCGGCTGGGCGCGGTGCGGCTGCAGGAAGAGGCGCCGGACGTCCTCGATCGCGGCCGGGTGATCCACGACATCCTGGATCAACTGTACCGCGGGCTACGCGGCGACGCCGGACAGCCCGAGGTGCTGGAGAACGAAACGCGCGACGCGTTCGCGGACCTCCGCCGGACCCGGGTCTGGGCCGTGGAGGAAAAACCGGGCCGGTGGTGCCTGCGCGAACGTCCCGGGCTGGGTCCGGCGCGCTCCCTGCCGCTGGTCACTTTCGTGCCCGGCGCGGAGGATCGGTATCTTGAATACGTCCGGCTCGTGGCGGACGCGGTGTTCGCGCGGGCGGAGAAGAAAGGCGGACGGCTGGGCGACGCCGGCGTGTGGGAAACGGAAAAACCAAAGATCCGGTGCATTGCGGAAAACTACCTGGCGCTGGACCTCGCCCAAGCCGCCGCCGAACGACGCTACCCGGCGCTTTTTGAACTGATGTTCGGAGGGGACGACCAGCCGGAGTTACGTGTGGGCTCCGGGAAAAAAGGCGTCCGGCTGCACGGCCGCGTGGACCGGGTGGACTTGCTGTTCGACGAGGCCGGGCGGCTGTGCCGCCTGCTGGTAGTGGACTACAAGGGCGTCGGGCGCGGCGGGCTGTCCGCGGACAAATACGCCGAGGAGATCGCGGAGAACCTGGACTGCCAGTTGCCCGTGTACGCCTTCGCCGCCCAGCAGTTCTTGTTCGGCCGCTGCAACGAGCCGGAACTGAATGCCATGACCGGCATGGTGTTCCACACCCAGAATCGCGACGCGGACGAGATGGCCCGGCAGTTCGGCAAGCGGCGGATCCCACTGGTGGACGATGAATCAGGCTCCATCACGGAACGCTTCGCGGAGCGGCTGGCCGCCAACCTGGCGCGTTTGCGGGCCGCCGATTTTTCCGTGGATCCGCTGGACTGCAACTACTGTGACTTCAACCACATCTGCCGCGTGGACGTCAATGCGATGGAGAGCCTCACGAACACCGCCGAGTAAAATAACCTTTTGATTATAACAAAACAATTCACGGATGTGAAGTGAATTGTTACTGTAAAAATGAACATTCTTTTCCGAGCTTCCGCCGGCACGGGGAAAACCTGGCAGGTTTCGAGCCTCTACACGGCGCTCGTGCTGGGCCGTCCATACGAGGCCCGCGACGCCGAGGATCGTCCCGTGCGGCTCACCCGGCCCGGACACGTCGAACCCGTCCCGCCGGACCGGATCGTGCTCATGACCTTCACGGACAACGCCGCCGCGGAATTGCGAGTGCGGGTAACCCACCAGGTACTCGAGGCTCGTCAACAGGCCGTGGAAAACAACGCGGCGGCCGACGCCGCGCTCGCCGCCCGCGTGCTGCGCGCCCTGCCCGGCTCGCCGATCTGCACCATCCACTCCTTCTGCGCCGACCTGCTGCGGGAGAACGCGCTCGATGCCGGACTGTCCCCCGGGTTCACGATCCTCGACGAGGAGGCCGCAGGCCGATTACTGGACGAGGCGGCGCGAGAGGAACTGCTGGCGCGACTGGATCGGAGACCGGCGTCCGGCCGGCCGAACCGCTACGACGCGGACTTCGAGGCCTTCTGCCGCGGCATGCGCGTCCTGGGCACCTCCCGCGGCCCGACGGTCCTGCAGGCCGCCCGGGCGCTGCTGCGCCAGGCCGCGGGCAAGGGGCTCGACCTCGCGCGCGCGGAGGACTGGCTGCCGCCGCCCCGGCAAACCGTAACACCCTCCGACTTCGAGACGATCCTGGAAGACCTCCGCCGGATCCGGGCCGGGCGCGGCGGCAAGCTGCCGGACCGGGCCGCGCAGGTTTTCCAGACATTGGAAAAAAATCTGAAGATTTTTCCAATGATTGGAAAAAAATCCGGAAAAGTTTCCAATGATTGGAAAGACGAGGAACTCGAAGAATTCGCGGCGGCCCTGGAGCGGGAAGACGCCTTGGCTTTTTCGGGCAAGGACCTGGGCGCCGTTTCGAAAAAATTAAAGGCCGTGGTGCAAAGCGTGTTGCAGACGGCCGCGTACAAGACGCATGAGCCGGCGGTCCGGGCCTTCGCGCGCTACGCGGCCGCCGTCGCGGCGGTCTACGCCGCGCGCAAGCGCGCGCTCCAGGCCGTGGACTTCGACGACCTGCTGGTCATGGCCCGCGACCTGCTGGAGCGGGACCGCTCCGCCGCGCGCCGCTATGATTATATCCTGCTCGACGAGGCCCAGGACACCTCGCGTATCCAGTGTGAAATCCTGCGCCGTCTGTGGGACCCGGCGGCCAACCACCTGGTCCTGTGCGGGGACACCAAGCAATCCATCTACGCGTGGCGCAACGCGGACCCCCGGATCATGCCCGACCTGGAGGCCGCGCAGCGCGCCACCGCCTCGTTCCGCGCCATCGCCCTGCGCCGGAGCTACCGCAGCAAGGATGTGATCCTGGACGGCGTGAACCGGCTCTTCGCCGGGGTGTACGAAACGGACTACTCGGCCGATGAATACCTGACGCCGGCGCCGGAGCGCGGCGCGGACACGGCCGGACGCGGAGAAGGTCCCTGCATCGAACTGCTCGAACC
>JAHJJH010000111.1 GCA_018823105.1 Verrucomicrobiota bacterium
CCGTCGCCTGGTCCGGCCGCCAGCGGTACTCGGTCAGCAGCTTCTGCTCTTCGCCGTCAAGCACGAGATCGCCGCGCCCGGCCACGCCGGGGACGGCTTCATCGACGCGGGCCCCCCGGCCGACGACGGCTCCTGCCAAGCGCGCCCGCGGACCGAGCCGCGCCCCGTCCCAGACCACCGAATCCTTGAGGCGCGCGCCGGCCGCCAGGCAGACATCACGCCCGAGCGCCGCAAAGCCCTCGATCCGCGCGCCGGCGCGCTTTGCTTCCCGGACCCGGGCGAGCATGGCCGGATCGAACAGCCGCCAGCCCGGCTGCCGTCGGCGGGCGCGTTCCAGGATCTGCGCGTGGGCTTCAAGATACTGGCGCGGTGTGCCCAGGTCGGCCCAGAAGCCCTCCGCCACGCACACGCCCGCGATGCGTTCGCCGCGTTTCAAGGCGCGTTCATAGGCGGGTACGATGCCGGCGAAGCCCTCCCGGGGCAGGTACTCCAGGATGCGCGGGGCGAGGAGATGCAGTCCGCAGAAGGTATAGGTGTGCGCCGCGCCGGGATGAGGCGCCCGGAATCCTGTGACTCGCCCGCGCTTCGCGACTACCGTGCGCGGGCCGAGGGTGGGATGCAGCCACAGGGCGGCGAGCGTGTTCGGGCGGGCGAACGCGCGGAGCAGGGGTGACGGATCGAGATCCGCGGCGATGTCGGCGTTGATGAGCCAGAACGGCTCGTCGTCCAGGAACCAGGCGGCGCGCCGGAGGGCGCCGCCGGTGCCGAGGATCTCCGGTTCAAACGAAAGGTTCAGGCGCAGGGGCGGCACGGGGCCGCGGGTCGCAAACCGGACCAGTTCGCCGGCTTGGTGGTGCAGGTTGAGGAGCACGTCGCGCACGCCCCAGTCCCGGAGCAGGCGTAGGAGATGCTCCAGGACGGGGCGCCCCCACAGCGGCATCAGGGGCTTGGGCAGGTCGCGGCTCAAGGGCCGCATGCGCGTGCCGAATCCCGCGGCGAGGATGAACGCCTTTTTGGGGGGACGAAATCGCATGGGCGGAATGTAGGATATTTCACGGACAAAGCCAACGCTTCGCCCGTGTCGTAGCCGCGAGCGTGAGCGAGCGGGCCCCTCGCTTACGCTCGGGGCTACCAGCTTGCATTATCTTCGGGCTTGACCCGGGTGGCCGCGGCTGGAAGCGTAGGGCGTGAGAAGCGCAGTGGAGGAATCCGTGAGCGGACGAAAAAGCGGACGCGGGGGCAAAGCCTATAAGCGGGCCGGCGTGGATATTGTCGCCAAGATGGACGCCCTGCGCGCCGTAAAACGGATGATCCGTGGCACGTTCACGCCCGGTGCCGTCGGCGATATCGGCCTGTTCGGCGGGCTTTTCCGGTCACCGGGCCGCCATCATCTGCTCGTGAGCAGCACGGACGGCGTGGGGACGAAGCTCAAGGTGGCCGGCCTGGCCGGGCGGCACGATACGGTGGGCGAGGACCTGGTCAATCATTGCGTCAACGACATCCTGGTGCAGGGCGCCGAGCCGCTGTTTTTTCTCGATTACATCGGCATGTCCCGCCTGAATCCCGACGTGTTCCGGGAGGTCATGGATGGACTTTGCCGCGGCTGTCGGCGCAACGGGTGCGCGCTGATCGGGGGCGAAACGGCCGAATTGCCGAATCTCTATCCGGCGGGC
Organism: Verrucomicrobiota bacterium; assembly: GCA_018823105.1. Taxonomy (GTDB): domain Bacteria; phylum Verrucomicrobiota; class Kiritimatiellia; order CAIQIC01; family JAGNIJ01; genus JAGNIJ01. The sequence goes on from JAHJJH010000111.1 coordinate 1,674, forward strand.
GAATACGATCTTGTCGGGACCATCGTCGGTTCGGTCGCGCGAAAAGACCTGGTCACGGGCCGGCAGATCCGTCCGGGCGACGTGCTCATCGGCCTGCCGTCGAGCGGCCTGCACACCAACGGGTACTCGCTCGCGCGCCGCGTGATCTTTGATCGGGCCGGGCTGAAACCGGGCGATCGGCTTCCCGGCACCCGGCATACCGTGGCGCAGGCCTTGTTGGCGGTCCACCGGAGCTACTTGACACCCATCCGTGAATTGAAGAAAAGATTGCCCATCCGCGGGATGGCCCATATCACCGGCGGCGGCTTTCCGGACAATATCGCGCGCCTCCTGCCGCCGGGCGTTTGCGCCGTCGTGGACCGCTCGACGTGGAGGCCGCCGGCGCTCTTCCGTTTCATCCACGAGGCCGGCCGCGTGGACCGCGACGAGATGTACCGGGTGTTCAACATGGGCATCGGCCTGGTTGTTTTTGTTCGTGAACTTCATGCCGTGGAGGCGTTGGAAACGCTGCGCGGCGCGGGAGAAAAAGCCGTGGTGATTGGGCTGGCGGAAAAGGGGAAGGGCGAGGTAGTGCTGGCGGGGTGAAGGGGAGAGGTCGCATGAAAATTCAACGGGCGCTGATCAGCGTGTCGGACAAGACGGGGATCGTGGATTTTGCGCGCGCGCTGGCGGAGAGCGGCGTGGACCTATTATCCAGCGGGGGCACGGCGAAAGCCCTGCGCGAGGCCGGCGTGCCGGTGCGCGACGTCTCGGAGTTTACCGGCTTCCCCGAGATCCTGGACGGGCGGGTCAAGACCCTCCACCCGAAGATTCATGCCGGCCTGCTCTTTTTGCGCGGCCATCCCGCGCATGAGCAAACCCTGAAGCAGCACGGCCTGATGCCGATAGACCTGGTATGCGTGAATCTCTACCCCTTCGAGGCCACCGTGGCGAAGGGCGGCGTTTCCATGCCGGAAGCGATGGAGCAGATAGATATCGGCGGGCCCTCGATGCTGCGGTCGGCCGCCAAGAATCACGCCTTCGTGACGGTGGTGACCAATCCGGCAGATTACGGCCGGGTGCTGGAGGAGATGAGTCGCCACGGCGGCGGCACGTCCCCGGAGCTGCGCCTGGAACTGGCGCAGAAGGCGTTCGCCCGCACCGCGGTCTATGACGCGGCGATCGCCGCCTTTCTCGCGACCCAGGTTCCGTCCCCGGCGGCTCCTGTATTGGTGCTGGCGGGCGGCGACCCCGTCCGATTGCGCTACGGGGAAAATCCGCACCAGGAGGCGTTGTTCTATCGCGAGCCGGATCCCCAGACGGCCTGCATTGCCCGGGCCGAGCTCCTGCACGGCAAGGAAATGTCCTACAACAACTATGTCGACGGCGATGCCGCGCTGGAGGCGGTGCGCGAGCTTTGCGGCGGGCCCGCGGCGGCGATCGTCAAGCACACCAATCCCTGTGGTTATGCGACGGGCCGCACGCTGGATGCGGCGCTCGCCGCGGCATGGGCCGGCGACCCGGTCTCCGCCTACGGCAGCGTGATCGCCGTGACGGTCCCGTTCACGCTGGATGCGGCGAAGTTCCTGAAAGGCCGCTTCGTGGAGGCCCTGATCGCGCCGGACTATGAGCCGGATGCGCTGGAATTTCTGAAGGCCAAAAGCAAGGACCTGCGAATCCTGAAATTGAGTCGGCCATTGACGCCGCCGGTGCGCGACCAGGTCGTCCGCCAGATCCACGGGGGACTCCTCGTGCAGGGCCGCGACGTGGTGGAGATGGAGCAGTGGATCATCCCGACCGAGGCGATTCTGCCCGAGGAAAAAAGACTGCTGGCGGAGTTCGGCATCCGGGCGTGCATGCACGTCAAGTCCAACGCGATCGTGATCGTGCGGGAATACGAGCCGGGGCAGTTTGCGCTGCTCGGCATGGGGGCGGGACAACCCAACCGGGTGGACGCCCTGCGCAAGCTGGCCGTCGCGCGGGCCCGGGAGAACATCGCCCTTCTCGCGGAGCGCTCGGCGCCCTACGGGAAACCACCGAAGGATTTCGAGCGTGGCATCATGGGTGAAAGCGTGCTGGTTTCCGATGCCTTCTTCCCGTTCGCGGACAACATCGAGGCGGCGGCCGAGGCGGGGATCCACTACATCGTGCAACCCGGCGGCTCGAAAAAGGACGAGGAGGTCATCTCCGCCTGCGACAAATACGGCATCGCCATGGCCGTGACCGGCGTCCGGCACTTCCGGCATTGAAAAGCCCGCTTACGGCGCCCGGAGCGGGCGCAGGCGCGGGGGCTGCTTGAGAATCTTATCGCTCTGTGACGCGTCCAGCAGCTTCCAGTCGACGCGGCTTTTCACGGAAGGCGGTTCGTATTTCTCGGCCAGGAGCGTGCCGTCGGTGGCCAGCACGCGGATCCCGTATCCGGCGATGTCGTCTTCCACCGTGCCGGGCCTCGGGCCGCCCCGCCATTCCCGGCCGACAAGTTTTACGGGCTCTGTCTGGAGCGTGGCCGATTGCCCCGTCGCCACGGTGATGCTTTGGCGGCCCAACGTTCCGGGAAACACGCGCCCGCCCGCTCCCTCGACCAGGATCAGCCACTCGACCGTCAGGTCCGACGGAACCGCGGGAGACCGGCTCTTGACCTCGACTTCATAGAGTACCTGCTTCTCCACCGACCGGCTGGTGCCGCGCCACAGGTCCTGCTCGCTTCCCTTGAACTCGTCCAGGGACTTTTTCGTCGCGGTGATGACGATGTCGTCCCTGCCGTGGACGGCGGCCGTGGCCATCAGCAGGGCAAACACGATGCTCGCGGTTGTTTTCATGATGCGATGACTCCTCCAAAAGAGTCTATATTCTCCGCCGCGCCGCCCTGTCAAGCGGAGCCTCTTCCTGGCGCGCGATGCGTGTTCATGGGCCGGAACGGAGACGGCGGATTTCCGCGGGGGTGAGGTATCGCCAGCCGCCTGTCGGCAGACGGCCCAGGGCCAGGGGGCCGATGCCGACTCGCCGCAGGCGGGTGACCGGCAGGCCGATCACTTCGAACATTCTTCGGATCTGCCGTTTGCGGCCTTCCCGCAGGACCACTCGGCAGCAGGTCGTTTCTCCGCGCACCCCCAGCACGCGGATCTCCTCCGCCCGCAAGCGTTCGCCGTCGTGCTCCACGCCCTTCTTGAGTTGCGCAAGATGCTCCGCCGACGCCTTGCCGCGGATCCAGACCCGGTAAACGCGCGGCACGTGGTGCCGGGGATGCATCAGGCGATTCGCCAGTTCGCCGTCGTTGGTCACGAGCAGCAGCCCCTCGCTGTCGGCATCCAGTCGGCCGACCGTATAGAGCCGGCCGGCCGGCCAGGGATCGCCCGAGATCGAGGGCCGGCCGCGCAGCGCTTCGAAAACCGTGGAACGGCCCTGCGGGTCACGGCTGGTGCAGAGAAGCCCGATGGGTTTATTGACGGCGAGGATGACCGGGGCTTCGGGCTGCACGGCCCGGCCCTCCACCGTGACGCGGTCGCGGGAAGGATCCATCACGGTGCCGGGTCGGGTGACGGGTTCCCCGTTCACCTGGATCCGGCCCTGGGCGATCAACCGCTCGCAGGCGCGCCGCGAGCCTATTCCGCACAGGGCCAGGAACTTCTGAAGGCGCATAAGAACAATGTAGGGCCGCCGCTTGCGGCGTGCCAGTTTTCGGCCTCCGACAAGCGGAGGCCCTACAAAAACTCAATCCTGATTGATCGCTTTCCTGTATTTACCAAAGATCCGGTAGTTTTCACTGCTCGAGCAGGGCGCGGGCGAGGCGGCCGGCCACCCATTTCCGGTAGGCGGCGGTGGAGCGAATGTCGTCGATGGGGCGCACCTCCGCGGAGGCGCGGCGCTCGACCTCGTCCAGCAGCGCGGCGTCAAGACGGCGGCCGACGATCCACTTTTCGAGTTCGAAGAGGCGCACGGGCACCGGCGCCACGCTACCCAGTGCCAGGGCCAGAGAAGCGACCGCGCCTTTTTCCACGCGCCACCGTGCCGCGGCCATGACCTTGGAGATCGCCTGCGCCGCGCGCGGGCCGAGTTTTCGGAACGATTCTCGCGCGCCTGCCGGCAGGGGCGGGAGCGCAAACGATACGATCAGTTCGTCCGGGCGGAGGTCGAGCTTGCGGTAGTCGAGATACAGACGTGTCAACGGAACTTCGCGTCGGCCCGCGGCGGACGCGATCGTCACCGAGCCGTCCGTGATCAGCAAGGTGGGGGCGAGATCGCCCGCGGGACTGGCGTTGGCCACATTGCCGGCGATCGTGCCGCGGTTCTGGATCTGGCGGCCGCCGATCGTGGCCGCGGCCGCCGCGAGGGCCGGAAGCTTCTCCCGGATCAATGGTGAGGAACGCAACTCGGCATGCGTGGTCAGCGCTCCGATCTCGATCCCGCGGGCGGTTTCCCGAATGCCCTTGAGCTCGTTCAGTCCTCCCAAGCTGACCGCCCGCTCCGGGATGGGCGCCGTGCCGGAAGCCCACTGGACCATCAGGTCCGTGCCGCCGGCGAGCGGACGGCCGCGGGTCTTCTCGTGGGCCTGTCCCGCCAGCGCCTCCTCCAGGCTGGACGGGAAAAGGATTTCAATGTCCTCGACGGTTTTCATGGGGCTGGCCAACGGTCGGCGGCGAGCTTCACCGCCTCGACGATTTTTTCATATCCCGTGCAACGGCAGATGTTTCCGGCATGCGCCTCGCGGATCGTCCCGTCGTCCGGATTCCGTTGCTTGGAGAGCAGGGCGTAAGAGGACATGATCATGCCCGGGATGCAGAATCCGCACTGCGCCGCGCCGCGCTCGATGTAGGCCTGCTGGAGGATGCGTCCGCCCTCGGTCTTCTCCAGGCCCTCGATCGTCATGATCTCGGTCCCGTCGGGCACCTGGCCGGCGGCCACGAGACAGGAGACCACCGGTTCACCGTTCAGCAGGATCGTGCAGGCCCCGCATTCGCCCTCGCCGCAGCCTTCCTTGGTGCCCTTCAGGCCGAGGTCCTGGCGCAGCGCGTCCAGCAGTCGCCGCGCGGGCGGGACATCCAGCGTCCAGCGCTCCCCGTTAACGATCCATGTTCTTTTCACTGTGCTCATACAAGTCGGTCCATAATCAAATAGACATCGAAAATGGTAGGGCGCGCTCGCCGAGCGCGCCGTGGCGGCTTGAGCCAAGCCGCCCTACCATACAGTGAAAACTTCTATGCCTTTTCTCATTTCGTGTCTTTCGTGACGGTATGTGGTCTGTCATGCCAAGAGTGCAAAGGTGGCGTGGCGGAGTTATCGTCACAGCCAGTGGGTGTCGTGCAAACCAACTGGCGGCGAACGTGAGACGCTCGAGAATGACGCTGGGGTCA
>JAHJJH010000112.1 GCA_018823105.1 Verrucomicrobiota bacterium
CGAGGTGTTTCGCGACCGCATACTGCCATCCCACCAGCCCCCCGCCCACGATCAGCAGGGCGATGAACAGCCAGAGGGTCGTGGACTTCTTGATCGCCGTCCGCGCCTTGTGCACCTCGCCCAGTACCGAGTCGGTTTCCTTGGCGGCCACGGCCCGCGCCAGGATGTCCATGTCCATTTCCGCGCCGGTCAGGGCCGTTTTGGACTTCCGATCCATCGTGCGGATTGTCAGCGAGGCGGGCTCGTGGCGCTCCGGCAGGGCCATCGGTTGACCGCACGCCGGGCAGATCAGGGACTCGGCCGACGCGAACTCGGAGACGACGATCTCCTTTCCGCACTGGGCGCATCGAATTTCAATATCGGCCACAGTTTTTCTCCCTCGGCGCGTGCCGCTGTCAGGAATCTTCTCCGCCCTCGCCCTCGACAATCGGCTCGCCGGATACCGCCACGTGCCGCACCCGCAGGCTGGTCCGATGACGGCCCGGAAACGTCTGCACATCCAGGTTCTGGATCAGCCACAGGTCCCGCACCTTCTTGAAACTTTTCACCTCCACGAGCCGCAGCACCTCGCCCCCGGCGTCGTACGCCGCCGCCTGCAGAAGCATGTGAATGCGCGGTTCGATCCAGAGACGGACCCCGGCATACCCGCCCGCCTCGCCCGGCGGCGCAGGAAGTTCGACAATATAGCACAACCGCCCCTTGATTTTCTCCAGGCCGACGGTTCGTCCGCCGGGCCACCAGAGGAACGAGAGGCTCAAATCCACCCAACTGATATCCGTGCCCTCGATCGGCCGGTACAGATCCGGCAGTTCTTCGGCGACCGGGGGCGCTCCGCGGGTGTAGCGGAACGCGGGCGGCCCGGGGTCGGCCCACGTCAGACGCAGACCTTCTTTTTCCGCGCCGAAGGCGTCCCGGATCAGGTACTCGGCCGTGGGCGGCTGGCCGCACCAGTCCAGCCTCATCTCCGCGTTGAGCACGCCCTCGATCACGCCGCGCCGATCCTTCGACTGGAGCTGCGCTTGGATCAACACGGGCACATCGGGCAGGGCGGCCACGACGCTGCGGATCAATTCCGAGGCGTCGGGCCAGGACGCGTCCGGCCGAAGGCTCGGCTCATCGTCGAACGCGGCGCGTGCCGTGCCGAGCATCGTCCCCAGCGCCAGCAGCGCGCATCCCGTGGTCCAGCGCGTCATGGCCCCACCTTCCCGCGGGAGCCCGAACTCCGCAGGTCCAGCGCCGCGCGCAGGGCGGTTTCGGCGCTCTCCACAAAGGTGAATCGCACCTTCCTTCGCACTTCGGCCGGCACGTCTTCCAGGTTACGCCGGTTCCGCGCGGGCAGGATAATTCGCGTGATGCCTGCGCGGGCCGCGGCCAGCACCTTTTCCTTGATGCCGCCCACGGGCATGACCTTGCCGCGCAGCGTGATCTCGCCCGTCATGGCCACGCCAGTCCGCACGGCCCGCTGCGAAAGCAGCGAGACCAGGGCGGCGAGCATGGCGATCCCCGCCGAGGGGCCGTCCTTGGGGATGGCGCCGGAGGGCACGTGAATGTGGATGTCCGTGTTCTTCAATACGTCCACCGGCAGGCCGAGCTTCCCCGCGTTGGCCCGGACATAGCTTAAGGCCGCCTGGGCGGATTCCTTCATCACATCGCCCAGCGAGCCCGTCAGCGTCAACTGGCCTTTCCCCGGCATCCGGGTGGCCTCGATGAACAGGATGTCCCCTCCGGCCCACGTCCACGCCAGGCCGGTGGCGATGCCCGGCTCCAACACCTGCTCCGCGACTTCGGCCTCGAAAAGCTTCGGCCCCAGCAGCCCGTGTAACGATTCCGGCGCCACGGTCTTTTTTCCCCGCTTGCCCTCGGCGACACGGCGGGCGGTCTTGCGACAAATGGCGGCGATCTGACGCTCCAGATTGCGCACGCCGGCCTCGCGGGTGTAGTCGCCGATGATCCGCTGCAAGGTCGCCCGGGGAAAGGAGACCTGGGAAGGCTTCAGCCCGTGAGCCGCGATCTGCTTGGGCACCAAGTACTTGCTCGCGATGTGGATTTTTTCGTTCTCCGTGTAGCCGGGGAGTTCCAGCGTCTCCATGCGGTCATGGAGGGCGGGCGGCAGGGGGTCCATCAGGTTCGCCGTGGTGATGAACAGCACCGAGGAAAGATCGAACGGCACATTGAGATAGTGGTCGGTGAAGGAGCTGTTCTGTTCCGGATCGAGCACTTCCAGCAGCGCCGCCGACGGGTCGCCGCGGAAGTCCTGCCCCAGCTTATCTATCTCGTCGAGCATGAAAACCGGGTTGCGCGAGCCGGCCTTGCGCAAGCCCTGGATAATCCGGCCCGGCAAGGCCCCCACATAGGTGCGGCGGTGACCCCGGATCTCCGCCTCGTCCCGCATGCCGCCCAGCGACATCCGTATGAATTTCCGGCCCAGCGCGCGGGCAATGGATTGCCCGAGCGAGGTCTTGCCCACCCCGGGCGGCCCGACGAAGCACAGAATCGGGCCCTTCAGGTCTTTCTTCAATTTCAACACGGACAGGTATTCCAGGATGCGGTCCTTCACCCTGGCCAGGTCGTAATGATCGTGATCCAGGATGGCGCGAGCCCGGCCGATGTCCAGCGCGTCCTCCGTCGCCACCGACCAGGGCAACTCGGTGAGCCAGTCGAGGTACGTGCGGATGACGGCGTATTCCGGCGAGGCGCTCGGGATGGTCAGCAGTCGCTCCTTCTCCTTGTTGGCGGCCTCCAGGACCTCCGGCGGCAGCTGGGCCACGGCGATCTTCTTCTCGATTTCCTGGGATTCCACCTGCTGCGGGTCCTTCTCCCCCAACTCCTGCCGGATCGTCTTCATCTGTTCGCGCAGGAAAAACTCGCGCTGGGTCTTGGTGAACGTCTCGCTGACCTTGTGCTGGATCTCGGTCCCCATCCGGAGCACTTCGAACTCCCGGTTCTGCAGCGTGGCGAGGCGGTTCAGGCGGGTTTTGACCCTGTATTCCTCGAGCAGCCCCTGCCGGTCCTCCAGCGACATGTTCAGGTGCGTGGCGATCAGATCGGTCAACGCCCCCGGACCGTCCACGTTGAAGACCGCGATTTTGAGTTCCTCGGGCAGCGTCGGGGAGAGGGTGATGATCTCCTGGAACTTCTGGGACGCGTTGCGCGCGAGCGCCATCGTTTCCACCGAGTCTTCCACCTCGTCCTTCAGAATCGCCAGGTGCGCTTCGAGGAAAGACGGGTGGCTGTGCGCGCGCGCCAGGCGGCAGCGTGCAATCCCCTGCACCAGGATGCGCAGGGTCTCATCGGGGAATTTGAGCATCTTGATCAGCCGGGCCACGCACCCGAACTCATGAAGCTCCTTGAAGCCCACCTGGTCGTCCGCCGCCGCCCGGCTGCGTTGGAGCACGACGACCAGCAATCGCGGCCCCGAGGTCACGGCGTCAATCAGGCGCACGGACTTGGGGGTACTGACCACGAGCGGCGCGACCATCGAGGGAAACAGCACCAGATCGCTCAACGGCAGGACGGGCAGCACCGGGGGGATCTCGCTCGGCGGGGTCCCGGCCGGCGCGTCGGGGGGCGGGACCGGCGGCTGGGCCTCGGGTGGAGCGGGGCTGGATTCAGGGCCTTCGCTCATAGCTCGGTTTCCATCATCACGCAGATCTTCTGGCCGGTCGCCTGCCGGGCGCGGGGAAGCCGTATGAAGAGGATCCCGCTCTGCATCCGCGCCCGGGCGTTGTCCCCGTCCACGGCGAACGGCATCTCGATCACGCGCCGGAAGGGCCCGTACTCGATCTCCATCTGGCGGAACCGGTAGCCGGCGGCGCTCTCCCCGCTGTGCGGGTCGCGGCGCAGGCCCTCCACCAGCAGGACGCGGTTTTCGAGCAGGATGCGGATGCTCTCGGCCGGCACGCCGGACAGTTCCATTTTAACGACCACGTCGTCGGCGCTCTCGTAGACATCCGCGTTGGGCGACCAGGCCGTCGAGCCGTGCTGCTCAAGCGTATGATTGGCCAGGCCGGCCAGCTTGCGCTGAATCTGGGCCCACTGGGCCAGGATACTTCTCGTCATACATCGCTCCCCGCCACAGGGCATTTCACGGGCACGGCGTTATTCATACTCCGCGCCTGCCGCCCACTCAAGCCGCATTTCAGCGCGGGCGCCCGGCGGCCTCGCATCGCCGGGGCTGGAATGCCGCCTCCGGCGGGGCCACCTTGCCGGGTGGCGGCGACTTGACCTTATACCCCATGGGGGTATATTCCCCGCGTGGAGACACCCATGAAAAACTACAAGACGCGGCACGAGGAAAACCTCGGGCGGCTCGCCCGCCTCGAGGGCCAGATCCGCGGCATCCGGCGGATGATTGAGGAGGGCGAGTACTGCATGGATATCGCCACGCAAATCCAGGCGGCCCGCGCGGCGCTCCAGGCCGTCAGCCACCGCATTCTGCGCAAGCACCTCGAACAGTGCCTGGCCGACGCCGCCCAGCGCCGCTCGCGACGGGAACTGGACGCGAAGATGACCGAGATCATGAACCTGCTCAAGCGAAGCGAGGTATAACCATGCAACGCGCGACGATCTTCGGGGTGGCGGGCCTCCTGCTGGCCCGCGTCCTCTTCGCCTCCGCCGCCGAGCCCGTCGTGGGCGCCGACCTCACGCTCGCCGAGGCGGTGGAGCTCGCCGTCCGGGACAACCCGGAACGGCGGAGCCTGCGCGCGCGATGGGAGTCCATGCGGGAACGGCCCGCCCAGGCGCGCGCCTTACCCAATCCTATGTTCGCTTACAGTGGCATGGACATGGCGGACCGTGGCGAATGGCCCGACACCAACGAGAAGCGGTTCATGGTCGAGCAGGGATTTCCATGGTTCGGCAAACGGGGATTGCGCCGGGACCTCGCGATCGAAGACGCGGAAACCATGCGGCAGGAACTCGAGGCCATGACGCAGGACGTGGTGAGGCGGGTCAAGGAGAACTACTTCGACCTCCAGGCCGTTCAGCGGGCGATCGTCCTCACCCGCGAGGAGGAAGACGTGCTCCAGCGCATGAAGACGGTCGCGGAAACCATGTACGCCGCCGGGGAGCGATCCCAGCAGGACGTGATCAAGGCGCAGGCGGAGATCACCCTGCTGAAGCAGAAGCAGCTGGAACTCCAGGCCCAGGAGACCACGCTGAAAGCGAAGCTGAACATTCTCCTCGACCGCCGCGCGGACGCTCCTCTGGTCCTGGCCGCGACGGCGCCGCCGGGGGCGCCGGAGGCGGAGGTCCCCGCCCTGTTCGCGCACGCCGAGAAAGCGCGGCCGGAGATCAAGGGCGCGGAATCGCAGATCCGGCGAAGCCAGATGGAGCGCGACCTGATGAGAAAAGAGTTCCGTCCCGACGTTCGGCTCGGCCTCGAGTACCGCGACCTTGCTCGGGACGACAATATGATCATGTTCACCGTCGGATTCGACCTGCCGATCCGGCTGTCGAAGTACCGCGCCGGCGTGCGGGAAGCGGAAAAAATGATCGAGTCCGGCAAGGCGGCATTGGAAGCGGCCCAACGGCAGACGTCCTTCGAAGTGCAGGACGCGCACTACAAACTCCTCACCGCCCGGCGCACCCTGGACCTGTACAGGAACGAGTTGATCCCGCAAGCCGAAGCCCGTTTCGTCGCCAGCGAGGCCGGGTACCGCGCCGGCCAGGTGGACTTCATGGATCTTCTCGAAAGCGAGCGGTTCCGGCTCGAGGCGCGGATCATGGCGGCCATGGCGGAAGGCGCCATCGGCATGCAGGCCGCCCGTCTCGAGCGGGCGATCGGGGGAAGGTGATAGGTGGAAGGTGTTAGGTGTCGGAAGAAGGGAACGTCCATGAAAAAGAAAATGGTGTGGGTCGGAATTCTGGCGCTGATCGCTGGTTTTCTGGCGGGGAGAAGTTGCGGGAGGCATTCGGGTGAACCCGCGCCGGCATATGAACCTTCCAACGTTGTGGAGCAGAAAGCGGAGATCTGGACCTGCTCGATGCACCCGCAGATCCGCCAGCCCAAGCCCGGTCAGTGCCCCATCTGCGGCATGGACCTGATCCCGGTGGAGCAAGATTCCGCTGCGGAAGCGGGCCAACCGCGCCAATTGACGTTGTCTCCGGCGGCCCGTCAACTGGCGGAGGTCGCTGTCGCGCCGGTGGAGCGCCGTTTCGTGGCGGTCGAGATCCGCATGGTCGGCAAGGTGCAGTTCGACGAGACCCGCCTGGCCTACATTTCGCCCCGCGTCCCCGGGCGCATTGACCGGCTGTACGCGAACTACGCCGGCATGCCGGTGAAGACCGGTGATCACCTGGCCGACATGTACAGTCCCGACCTGGTCTCCGCCCAGCAGGAACTCCTGCAGGCCGTCAAGGCCTCGGGCGGCGCAGCGGATTCCGCCTCGCTCCTCGACGCCACGCGCGAGCGCCTGCGGCTCTGGGGGCTGACCGCCGAACAGATCGCCGAGATCGAACACAGCGGCCGGGTGCGCGATCACGTCACGTTCTACGCGCCCATCGGCGGCATCGTGGTGGAGAAGGAGGCGCGGGAGGGCCAGTACGTGGAGACCGGCACACGCCTCTTCACGGTGGCGGACCTGACTCGCGTCTGGGTGGTGCTCGATGCCTATGAATCCAACCTCTCGTGGCTGCGCTACGCCCAGGAGGTCGAGTTTCAGGCCGAGGCGTATCCTGGCGAAACGTTCAAAGGCGTCATCGTCTTCATCGACCCGCTGCTCGACCCGACGACCCGGACGGTCAAGGTGCGCGTAAACGTGCCGAACGCCGACGGACGGCTGAAGCCGGGGATGTTTGTTCGCGCCGTGGTTCATGCGACGGTAAACGCGGAAGGCCAGGTGGTGAGGAGCGATCTCAAGGGCAAGTGGATCAGCCCCATGCACCCGGAGATCGTCAAGGACGGGCCGGGGACCTGCGACGTGTGCGGGATGCCCCTAGTGCCCGCCGAGGACCTCGGTTACGCGTCGACGGACGAGGCGGCGGCCGTCCCGCCGCTGGTGATTCCGGCTTCGGCCCCATTGCTCACCGGCAAGCGCGCCGTCGTATACGTGGCCCTGCCGCTGAGGGAAGGCGCTTATGAAGGGCGCGAAGTCGTCCTGGGCCCCCGGGCGGGGGACACCTTCATCGTGCGCGAGGGCCTGCAGGAAGGCGAACAGGTCGTCATTAACGGGGCCTTCAAGATAGACAGCTCGCTGCAGATCCAGGGCAAGCCCAGCATGATGGCCCCCGAGGGCGGGGATAGGTGACAGGTGTTGGGTGGTAGGTGATGGGAAAGAGGGTGGAAAATGAGCCAACTGAAGTCATTTCGCGAATTAAAGGTTTATCAAAAACTGAAAGACCTTCACGTGGAAATACACGATGAAACCATGAGTTTTCCGAAGTTTGAGTTGTATGAACTCGGATCGCAAGCGAGGCGATCATCCAACGCCGCCCCTGCGATACTTGCCGAAGGATGGGGGAGCCGACACACCAACATCTATATCGAAGCCATCAATCGTGCATTGGGCGAAGTGCGGGAGACGCAGCATCACCTTGAGATCGCCAAGGAAAAGAAATACATCACGGAGCAACGTTTCAACGATCTTGACACCCGTTACGACGAGTGCGGTCGCATGCTCGAGGGACTTCACCAAGCCTTGAGCGAATGGCGGGACACCACTCGAACAGGCAAGGTTGTCCGCGAAGAATTCGCGCCTTACGGATCGGAAAAGGGTTCCTTCAAGTGGAATGAGGCGGTTGAGGTCACCCTGCACTTCGAGGAGAATTTCCATGCCTAACACCTCCCACCTCCCACCTCCCACCTCCTCCCCTTCGCTCCTCGATCGCGTCATCCGCTTCTGCCTGGAGCAGAAATTGATCGTCGCGCTGATCGTGCTTCTCGTCATTGCGTGGGGCGTGATGGTGGCGCCGTTCGATTGGAATCTCGGCGGGGTGTCGCGCAGCCCGGTGGCCGTGGATGCCATTCCGGACATCGGCGAGAACCAGCAGATCGTGTTCAGCGAATGGATGGGCCGCTCGCCCAAGGACGTGGACGACCAGGTGACCTACCCGCTGACGGTTTCCCTGCTCGGGATCCCGGGCGTGAAGACGGTCCGCAGCACCTCGATGTTCGGGTTCTCGATGATCTACATCATCTTCGAGGAATCCGTGCCGTTCGAGGCCTCGCAGAACCGCGTCATTGCACGGTTGAACGGGCTTCCCGCCGGCACTCTCCCGGCGGACGTGAAGCCCGCACTGGGACCCTATGCCACGGCACTGGGCCAAATATTCTGGTACACGCTTGAGGGTCGCGACCCGGACGGGAAACCGGCCGGCGGCTGGGCCCTGCACGAGTTGCGGACCCTGCAGGATTGGACGGTTCGCTATCACCTGCAATCCGCCGCGGGCATCACGGAAGTCGCCCCCGTGGGCGGATTTGTCCAGGAGTACCAGGTGGACGTGGACCCCGACGCGATGCGCGCGCACAACGTGTCTTTGCCGGAAGTCTTCCGCGCCGTTCGCATGTCGAATCTCGATGTGGGCGCCCGGCAGATCGAGCTGAACCGGGTGGAATACCTGATTCGCGCACGGGGTTTTATCCAGAGCGTTGAGGACATCGAGAACACCGTCGTCAAGGTGAGCGAGAACGTGCCGATCTACGTGAAG
>JAHJJH010000113.1 GCA_018823105.1 Verrucomicrobiota bacterium
AACCGCATCCCGCTGAACAAATTCGAGGACTTCTTCCGAGAACACCGCGTGGACCTGTCGCGGGAGGACGACCTCCAGCTTCTGAAGAAGGAGTTCAACTGTTACAACATGCGGGCGTGCGACATCATCCGGGACCTCATCGGCTTCACGCGCCTCGAACCGCGCCTGCCCTCCGACGCCAAGGATTTCCGGGCGGTCCCGGCGATCGAGTTGAAGCCCGGGATGGGACGGGAGGACATTGCGGCGTACCTCGAGTCGAAGCGCCTTGAGTCCCCCGTCGCCGACCTGGCGTTCTACGCCTACCGGGACCTGTCGCGGTGCGACTGGGCGCCGTTCGTCAAGGCGGCCATCGAACGCAGCCCCATTTCCCTGCACCAGACCAAGGACCTGGAGGATGACCAGGTGGTGGCCTGGCTGGAGGCGAAGCCGAACGAATCCATTTATGACGGCACGCGCGTGGCTCAACCCGACGAAGTGACCAACTTCGGCCGCGGCGACGGGCTCGAAAAGGCCCTGTGCCTGGCCAACATCTGGAAAGCCCGCCGTCCCGAAGAGACGGTTGAACTGGTCTGCGCCCCGGATCACGTATCTCTCCGGCAAGGTGCGCGACGGGTCGAGTGGTCATCGGCGAAAGGGCTGAAGCAGCAGATGAGTTTTTGATCTTCCTGCCGGCTTCACCGAAGCCGGCTACAGCATCTGTAGCCGGGACCGGCGGTCCCGGTTCAGATCATCCCGATCCGACCGGTTCCACTCCCAAGCGCCGGGCGATTTCCCTTCCGTCCAGCCCGGACACGAACACCTGCTTGGTACGGCCGGCGGCGCCGGCCGTCAAACGCACCCGGGCGCGCGGCAGGTCCAGTTTTTCAGCGAGGAAACAAACGAGTGCCTCGTTGGCCTTGTTGTTCACGGGCGGGGCTTGGAGCCGGACTTTCAACATGCCGTCGTGTACGCCCTGGATTGCGTCGCGCGCGGCGCGCGGCACAACGCGAATCGTCAGGTGCACCCCGTCCGGCCTGGCGCGGGCCCAGTTCACGGCGGACCGCCCTCCACGCCGGGCACCCCCTCGTGCTGGATGGCTTCCAACTCCTCGCGGAATCCGCGGCCCTCGCTGGCGGCATAGCCCATGAAGATCGCCCCGCCGAACAGGCTCCAAACCAGGCTGCCGGCATAGACCAGCAGGGAGAGCGACATGGCCGTCTCGTCGCCGACCTGCACCGAACTGAAGAGCGTGACGAACAGGCCTTCGCGCACACCTAGGCTGCCCGGCGTCAGGGGCACGGCGGCGATGACGGTGATGACGGGGAAGAGCGCGAAAAAAACAGAAAGGGGATTATCCACGCCCAAGCTCCGGGCAAAACTCCAGCACGCCAGGGTGAGACCGACGATGTTCACCAGCGACAAGCCCGCCGCCCCCACCATGAGCAACGGCCGCCCTCGATAAAGGAAAAAGGCGGCGTATACCCGCCGAACCAGCCGGCCCACGCGCGATTCCGGTTTCAACCGTGCGGCCAGCCACGGATGCTCGGCCAGGTTCCGGCGGAATAACAGCCACGCGGCGGCCGCGGAACCCGCCAGCAGGATCCACATCAGGAGGGCCGGCCAACGGTTGGCCGCGTACTCGGTGAACAAGGCGCGGTGGCGCGCGATCATGGCGCACCCAAAAGCAATGGTCACCCAGAGCCCGATGGCGCGGTCCACCAGCACGGTGGAGGCGGCTTCAGCCCGGCGGCCGCTGGCCCGGCGCGCGACGTAGTAGGCGCGGGCCACGTCTCCGCCGCAGGCGCCCAGCATGAAAGCGTTGAAGAACTGGCCGATGAAGAAAATGCAGAAGACCTGCCCGAACGAAAGCCGGATCCCCTGCGCCGTCAGGATCTCCCGCCACCGCCAGGCGCCGGCGAACAGGCCCATGAAGGTGAACGCCAATCCCGCCAGCCACCAGGGCCATTGCGACGCGGCCCCGGCGAGGATTCGGCCGAATTCCTGCAGGTCGAGCCGGCGAACGAGGAGGCCCAGGAGAACCACGCACAGGACCACCCGCCCGCCGACGGACAGGAAACGCCGGGCGACGGCCCCGGCGCTATCCCGCTTTCTCGAGACGCTGTCGCGCATGGTCCAGGATGGTCCGCAAGGTTTCCCGGAGCGGGATTTCCGGCGCCCATCCGAGTTCGCGCCGGATCTTGCCGCAATCCAGGATCCCCGAAATATCCGCGTCGCGATACCGCGCCGGGTCCACTTCGATCCGGGGATGGACGCCGGCCAGCCGGCAAAGCTGATCGAGCAGGTCGCCGACGCGCACCCGTGCCGAGGAGCCCGCGTTGTACACCTCCCCCGCCCGCCCGCGCTCCAGCAGCAGACGGTAGGCCCGGACCATATCGCGCACGTCCAGGAAGGCGCGCTCGCTGTCCAGGTTGCCCACGCGGACTACCGGCTCGGCGCGGCCCAGCGCAATAGCCGCCACCTGCTCGGCAAACGCCGTGGCGACGAAGCGGGAGGACTGGCCGGGGCCGATATGATTGCCGGGCCGCACGACGAGAACGGCCATGCCGTAATGCTGCGCATACAACCGAGCCGCCGAGTCGGCCGCCCGCTTGGACAGGGCATACAGATTATCGGGCGCCAGGGGCGTTTCCTCGTCCTGCGGCCGGCCGTCCCCGGCCCGGCCGTACACCTCGGCCGAGGTCACGATGAGCAGGCGCGCCGCCGCGGCATGATGCCGGAAGGTCTCGAGCAGGCGAATCGTTCCCAGCAGGTTGACGGAAAAGACGGCGTCCGGATCGGTCCACCCCATGGGCACAAAGGCGATGCCGGCGAGGTGGATACAGCCGTCCGGCTTCAACTCCTGCACGAGTTTCCCGGTCGCACCGCGGTCGAGGACGTCGCCGGCCCTCTGCGCCGCGGCGGGCGGCAACGCCACGCCCGGCAGATCGAACGCGATCGGCTCATGCCCCGCGGCCGCGAGTTCGGCCACCATGTGGCGGCCCGCGAAGCCCCCCGCGCCTGTCACCAGCACCCTCATGCTACTTGTTCCCCACCCCGTAGCGCTGCAGGTCGGCGTCCACCATCAGGCGCACCAGGCTGGGGAAATCCACGTCTGCTTTCCATCCCAGCCGGGTGCGCGCCTTGGAGGCGTCGCCCAGCAGGTGTTCAACCTCGGCCGGACGCATGAGGCTTGAATCAACGACCACGTGGTCCTCCCAGTGGAGGCCTGCGCAGGCAAAGGCCAGTTCCAGGAATTCACGCACGGAATGATTCTTGCCCGAGGCGATGATGTATTCCTCCGGCTCGGGCTGCTGCAGCATCAGCCACATGGCGCGCACGTAATCGCCGGCAAAGCCCCAATCGCGTTTGGCCTCGATATTCCCCATGGGCAGCTTGTCCTGGAGCCCGGCCTTGATGCGGGCCACGCCGTCGGTGATCTTGCGGGTGACGAACTCCTTGCCGCGGCGGGGGCTTTCGTGATTGAAGAGGATACCGGACAGGGCATGCAGGCCGTAACTCTCCCGGTAGTTGACCGTGATGAAATGGCCGTAGGCCTTGGCGACCCCGTAGGGGCTGCGCGGATGGAAGGGCGTCAGCTCGGTCTGCGGCACCTCGCGTACCTTGCCGAACATCTCGCTGCTGGAGGCCTGGTAGAACCGCGCCTGGGGACAGACCAGGCGGACGGCCTCGAGCAGGCGAGTCACGCCGAGGCCGGTGAACTCTCCCGTCAGGACGGGCTGGCTCCAGGACGAAGGCACGAAGGACATCGCGGCCAGGTTATAGATTTCGTCCGGAACCGTCGCCTCGAGCATCTTGATCAGCGAAAGCTCGTCGAGCAGGTCGGCCTGGACCAGGTTCAGCCGGTCCTTGATATGGGCCACGCGTTCGAAGGTTTCGGTGCTGGAGCGGCGCACCATGCCGTACACGGTGTAGCCTTTTTCCAGCAGCAGCTCGGCCAGGTACGACCCGTCCTGACCCGTTATGCCGGTGATCAATGCTTTCTTCATGACTTGCTTCCTCTGCTTACGTTGGTTCGTCCGGCGTTTCCCAAGTCCGGCGGAGCCAGTTCGCGGCCTCCGTGATCTTCTCCGCGGGCGCGCCCGGCCCGGGTTCCAAGATGCGCAGGATATCCGTTTTCGCGAGCCGGCGGAAGAGCGTAAAATCCACCAGTCCCCCCGGCGGCATGGCGTGGTCCAGGGCCGGCGGCCGAACGTCGTGGATGTGCAGGCCCACCAGCCACGGGGCCAGCCGCTCCAACCATCGTTCCTGGTTGATGAAGCCGAGCAGTTGGCGGATGTGCCCATGCCCGATATCGTGCCAGTAGCGCAGGTGCGGCGTATTCATCTCGCGGCACAGCGCCTCCATCTCCATTTCCGTCGGGATGGCTTCCCACGTCGGCAGGTTCTCCAGGGCCAGTTGCACCCCGGTCTCGGCGAGCACGGGCAGGAGAGCGCTCACACTCTCCCGCAGGCCTTCCAGGTGGCGCCCCGCCCTTTTTTCCCTGGCCATCTGCAGCTTGAGCTTCGTCCGCTCGTACCCCGGGGTGAACAACCGTCCTTCCGCGCAGAGGGCCAGCAGTTCGCCGCTGCGTTTCGTCATCTCCACGTTGCCGGCGTGCGCGACGACCACCCGCGCCCCGACTTCGGCCGCGAAGCGAATGGTTCGTGTCGTGTGGTGGACCGCCCGCTCGCGCTCCCGGGGGTCCCGGGCGGACAGGCTGAACAGCTCCGGATGTCCCTTCAGGACCACGACGGGCACCGGGCAGAAATTGTGCACGCTTACCACACGCACGGCTTTCTGCTCCACCATGCGCAGCACGCCCGGCACCAGGTCCAGGCGAAGGTCGTAGCCCAGTTCCACGTGGTCGAACCCCAGGTCGAGGATCTCTTCGATCATCCGCTCGCCCTCGGTATGCGCCCCGGCATTCCACCGCGTGGTTAATCCAATGATCATGACACTGACAAGAAAACTCTCCCCCGGGAACGGGGGAGAGTCCACTACCCGCCGATTGGTTCAGGGCTTCAAGGCCCGCAGACGCGCCCGGGCCTGCTTCCGCCGTCGTTTCTCGCTCGGCTTCTCGTAATGCCGATGCGAGCGGATTTCCCGCATGATCCCTTCCTTATCCATCTTCTTCTTCAGCCGGCGCAGGGCTTTCTCGACCGACTCTCCTTTTCTGACTTTTACTTCAGACACTGTGCTGGATCATCCTCCCTTCCTGAACGATTTCCGCCGTCGTTGCCGTGCATCGGCGGGCAGCATGAAGCCGCCGCCCGCTGAAAGTCAAACGCCTTCTCAAGCCCGTCCCACCGAATGATACGCAAATCCATTTGCGCGCATCTCATTCGGATCAAATATGTTGCGCCCATCCACCACGACCGGGCATCTCATCAGTTCGCGGAACCGCCCGGCGCCCAGCTCGGCGACCTGGGACCACTCAGTCAGGATGAGGGCCAGGTCAGCCTCCCGCACGCACTCCTCGATACTGGTGAAATAGGACAACTCGGGGAACAGTTTCTTGAAGTTGTCCGTCGCTACCGGATCCCACAGTTTGAGCCGCGCGCCGGCCTCCCGAAGCCGAGGAACAAAGTATAGCGAGGCCGCCTCCCGCACATCATCGGTGCAGGGCTTGAACGCCAGGCCGAGGATGGCGATGGTCTTGTCCTGGATGACCCACAGCTCCTGCCGGATTTTCTGCATCACGTGATCCCGCTGGGCCTCGTTGATGAGTCGGACGTCCTTGAGCAGGTCGAAGTCATAGCCCAGATGGTCCGCCAGGTGCACAAAGGCGTCCACGTCCTTGGGGAAGCAGGATCCGCCGTAGCCCACGCCCGCCTTGAGAAACTGCCGCCCGATCCGGCGATCCAGCCCCATGCCGTGCGCCACTTGCTCCACGTCCGCGCCGGCCAGTTCGCAGATGCGGCTGACGGCGTTGATGTAAGAGATCTTCATGGCAAGGAAGGAATTGGAGGCGTGCTTGGTCAGCTCCGCGCTCGCGATGCTCATCTCCACAAAGACCCCGCCGCCGCGGGTGATGATCGGCTCGTAGATCGCCTTCAGCAGTTGCGCCGCGCGCTCGCTCTCGACCCCCACCACCACGCGGTCGGGCTTCAACGCGTCCTCGATGGCGGTCCCCTCGCGCAGGAATTCCGGGTTCGAGGCCACGTCGAACGCCACGTCCTTGCGGGAGTAGCGCAGGACCGTCCGCTTGATTTGTTCCGCCGTGTTCACCGGTACCGTGCTCTTCTCCACAAGGAGGCGATAGGAATCCATGTGTTCGGCCACCTCCCGGACCACCTGTTCCACATAGGAGAGATCGGCCTCGCCCGTCGTGCCCGGCGGCGTTCCGACGGCGATAAAGATAACCTCCGCGAAATCGGTGCCCTCGATCAGCGAGGTGGAGAAGTGGAGCCTTCCGGCCGCGACGTTGCGCGCCACCACGTCCTCCAGGCCGGGCTCATAAATCGGCATCCGGTTGTTCCGAAGCATCTGGATCTTCTGCTCGTTATTGTCCACGCACAACACGTCGTGGCCCACTTCGGAGAAACAGGCGCCCGTCACCAGCCCGACGTACCCGGTTCCTACGATCGTGATTTTCATAAACGCTCGTCCCTTTTCAGAAATCGGCGCATGGTATCCGGCGGCCCCGCAAAATGCAATCCTATCCCGCCGCCGAGCCCCGCCCGCCGCCCCGACGGGAAAAAAGCCATGGCAACACAAATCGCTTCACATCCGTGAAGCGATGGGTTACTTCACGGAACGGAAAAGACCGGAGCATGAAGACGATTCTCATTACCGGCGCCGGGGGTTTCCTTGGCGGCGTCCTGGCCCAAAAGCTGACCTCCGCCGGACACGTGGTCGGAACTGGACGACAGCATGCGGATCGCCGCGTGGATCTGCGCGATCCCGAGGCATTGCGCCGCCTGCTGGCCGAAACCACGCCCGACGTCGTCATTCATACGGCCGCCTACCGGGACCCGGATTTCTGCGAGGAACATCCCGAGGAAACCCGCCGGCTCAACGTGGAGCCGGTCCGCCTCCTGGCCTCGGGGCTCCCCCCCTCCGCCTTCTTCGTACTGATCAGCACGGATTACGTTTTTGACGGCGCGGCTCCGCCCTATCGGGAAAACAGCCCGCGCCATCCCCTGGGCCTTTACGGCCGCTCCAAGATGGAAGCGGAAGACCTGGCGCTGGCACGACCCGGTGCGCTGGTGGTTCGTATTCCCCTGCTGATTGGCGTCGAGCCGGCCCATCGCGGCCCCTCAGGTTTTATCCTCCAAATGGCCCGTCAGATCCTGGACGGTCAGCCGGCGGACGTGGATGACGTGTTGGTCCGATTCCCCACGTGGACGGAGGACGTGGCCGAGGCCGTGGCGTTCCTGCTGGAGAAGCGTGCGGTCGGCGTTTTCCACATGAGCGGAGCGCGGGGCGCGACGCGGTATGCCTGGACCGTCGAAACGGCGCGCCTCCTGGGCCGCGCCACCGATCACCTGAAACCGTTAAAAATCCCTTTTCCGCGCCCGGCGCGACGACCCCTGAACGCGGAACTGGCCACCGGAAAGCTGCGTCAGCTGGGGTTCGACCGATTCACGGACTTTGCCGAGGTGGCCCGGCGCATACTTTCCGCGCTGGGCATATTCCAACAGTGAGCTTCGCGTCGTCGTCATGCGCCGCGACGGACTTCGGCAATGGCCCCGGCCAGGGCTTCGCTCAGCAGTTCCGGCGGCGGCCGGCGAACCAGCCCCTCCTCCACCATGAGGTCAAGCAGGCGGCGGGATTCGCGGATCCCGGCCTCCGTGCGGCGATAAACCTCTTCCGGCGACAGTTTGCGCTTGGCCACCCCGTCCCGGATGGCCTGCATGGCCACGTCCGCCGCTTCCTGCGGAAATACGTCGGCCTCCTCCATCGTGGGAATGATGTAGTCCGGCGACAATCCCTTTTTCTCCGCGAAGTCGGCCAAAGAACGCGCGGCGGCAATCGCCATGGCGTCCGTGATCTTACGGGCGCGGACCAGTAGCGAACCCTTGAGGATGGCCGGGAAACCCAGGGAGTTGTTCACCTGGTTCGGAAAATCGCCGCGCCCGGTGGCCACGACATAGGCGCCAGCCTCCTTCGCGGCGTGAGGGTAGATTTCGGGCACGGGATTGGCGCAGGCGAAGACGATGGCGCGCGGGGCCATGACCCGAATCCATTCCGGCTTGACCGTGCCGGGCCCCGGCTTGGAGAGCGCGATGAGCGCGTCCGCGCCGCGCATGGCCGCCTCGATAGTCCGAACCCCACCGGGATTGGTCTGCTCGCAAAGTTCCCACTTGCGATAGAAGCGCGGGTCGGCGCGGATATCGTCGCGGTGCCGGCCGAGGGCGCCCTGCGTGTCAAAAAGGATCATCCGTTCCGGGTCGCCGCCGGCGCCAAGGATAAGGCGCGCAATGGTGGTGTTCGACGCGCCCGCGCCGTAGAACACGAGGCGGGCTTTCGCCAGTTCTTTGCCGGCGACCTTGAGCGCGTTGAGCAACCCGGCCAGTGTGACACATCCGGTGCCCTGGGCATCGTCGTGCCAGACCGGGATCTCGCTGGTCTCGCGCAGAACATCGAGCACGCGGTAGCAGTTCGGCTGCGAAATGTCCTCCAGGTTCACCGCGCCGAAGGACGGCTGCAGGCGCCGGACAAACTCGATGATTGCGTCCGGATCGTGCTTCCCGTCGGCGCCGCGGCTGTCCATGCAGAGGGCCACGGCATCCAGGCCGCCGAGCATTTTCATCAGAAAGGCTTTGCCCTCCATCACCCCCAGCCCGCCGGACGGGGAAACATCGCCGTCGCCCAGCACTCGCGAGGAGTCGGTAACCACGGCCACGAGATTGCCGCGGTTGGAAAGATCGTACGATGTTTCGTGATCGTCCCGGATGGTCGTGGACACGGCCGAGACGCCGGGGGTGTACCAGACGTTGAACCAGTTGAACCCGAAGGCGGCCACCTTCGGGACGGTCTGCATCTTTCCGCCGTAAAAACGGTGCGCCGCCAGCGACAGGTGCTTGAAAAAAAGCGTTTTGCCCCGCGCGACTTGCTCGGGGCTGAAGTCGCCGGGAAAGGCCTTGTCCAACTGGTCGAGTTTCAGGTCCAGGATATCCATCCGCGCGGCCCGCCAGGATCAGGGGGCGACCTTGAAGACCTTGTCGTGCTCGCGCACGTGGTCGGGCACCTTGATGCCCACGTTGTCGCCTTGAGCCGCCTGCTGAACCGCCTTGTGTTCGATCTGGATGGATTCGATCTTCACCGTCATGTCCGTCGTGTGCCCCTTGATGTGCAGCGTGTCGCCGACCACCAGCGCGCCGGTCAGCCTGATCGCCGCCACATCGAGATGGCCAAAGTAATGCGT
>JAHJJH010000114.1 GCA_018823105.1 Verrucomicrobiota bacterium
GGGCCTTCGCTCTTGTCGCGGCGAAACGCAGTGAAGCCGGATGTCGAAGGCCGAAAGAAGAAGGGCCGCCGGTGAACGGCGGCCCTACGATTTCTTTTCAGTGCGGCCGGCGGCCGCCGCGGCGCGGACCCCCGCCACCCCGTCGCGGCCCGAAGGAGCGGCCCGGGGGCCGGCGCGAGGAAAACTTCGGTTCCCGGGCCGCGTAGAGCGGCGCGGGCAATACCAGCCAGTCATCCTCGGGATGAATGCACGGAAGCGCCCGCCCCATGAATTTCTCGATCTGCGGCAGGTAGTGCCCGTCGTCTTCGTCGGCGAAACTGACGGAGATGCCGCTGACGCCCGCGCGGCCGGTGCGCCCGATCCGATGCACGTAATCCTCCGGGTCCATCGGCAGGTTGTAGTTGATGACGTGGCTGATGCCCTCGACGTGCAGGCCGCGGCCGGCGACGTCCGTCGCGACGACGACGCGGATCTTCCCGGCGCGGAAATCCTCGAGCACCCGCAGGCGTTTACGCTGGTCTACCGCGCCGGTGAGCAGGGCGCAATCGATGCCGTAACGGCGGAGGTTTTCCATCAGCCGCTCGGAGTGGTCCCGGCGGTTGGCGAAGACGAGGACGCGCGGGGCGTTTTCGCGGGTCAGGATGTTGTAGAGCAGCGCGAACTTGTCGCGGATCGTAACGATGTACACCTTCTGGTTGACGGTGTCCACGGCCACCTGCTCGGGCGCGATCTCGACGCTGACCGGGTCGGTGGTCCATTGCGAGGCCAGCCGCATAACCTCCGGCGTAAGCGTGGCGGAGAAAAACAAAGTCTGGCGTTCGTTCTTCGGCGGCGTACTGTGCACGATCGTGCGGACGTCGGGGATGAAGCCCAAGTCCAGCATGCGATCGGCCTCGTCAATGACGAGCACTTCGACCTGGCTGAGATGGATGTCGCCCCGCCGCCTGAAATCGAGCAGCCGCCCGGGCGTGGCCACCACCAGATCCACCACGTAATCGGTGAGGGCCTGGCGCTGCTTGTCGTAGTCCATGCCGCCGTACACGGCCAGCGCCCGGCACGGCGTGTACCGGGCCAGTTCCAAGGCATCTTTTTCGATCTGGATCACCAGCTCGCGCGTGGGGGCGATGACGAGCGCCCGCGGCGTCCCTTTCCGGCGCGGCTCCTTCGCGGGCTGGCGAAGGAACCGCGTGAGGATGGCGACCAGGAAGGCGGCCGTCTTGCCGGTTCCCGTCTGGGCCCGGCCGTAGGCATCCTTGCCCTGCAGCGTGGGCGGCAGGATGGCGGCCTGGATGGGCGTACAATAACGGAAGTCGAGGTCCGCGATCGCGTGGAGAATTTCGGGTGGCAGGTCGAAATCCTGGAAGCGGGTCTGGCCTTCGATAGTCGGAACCTCGAACGACGCGGGATCCCAGGGAGGCGGCACATGGCGCGGGGGGTGGGCCCGGGGCGGATGGGCGCGGGGGGCCTGGTGGTCCCGGGCTTTTCGCGGTCCTTGCTCATGGGGTTTGTGTCCCTTGGCGCGACCGAGAGGCGCCGGGGCCGGCGCCGCGGATTCCACCGGCTTTTTCTTCTGGCCGAGAAGGGAGCGCAGGACCCGGCGAATTAGTTTACGAACCATAGAGAGCGGCATCATGACAGCACCGCGGCCGGGGGTCAAGCCGGCCAGGACGGCCGCGTCACTTGATTAGGACGCGGAACGTGACAGCGTATGCGGACGCAAGAAACAGGTCCGCACTCGTGCGGAGGCGGAAGCTCAGGCCTCCATTCCGTTGATCAAGGTGGAGGGACGAGTTCCTGCGAGCCCGGTCCCAATGCGGGCCCGAGCCGTGGCGCGGGGTTCGAAAACGGTAGTTTGAAAAACAGCCTTTACATCGGCCCGGGAAATGCGTATCTATATCAAGTAGTAATAATTATTATTTGTCATCCCATGGCCTTGTCGAAGGAAAACGTTGAGAAGCGGATGGAAGTGTTCGCGGAGGCATGCCGCCGCCAGGGCGTGAAGGCCACCCATCAGCGCATGGAAATCTACCGGGAGCTGGCGCGCACGGAGGAGCATCCCGACGCGGAGACGCTGTACGGGCGCGTGCGGAAACGCATTCCCTCCATCTCGCTGGACACGGTCTATCGTGCCCTGCGCCTGTTCGAGGAGCGCGGCGTGATCTCGCGCGTGGGCTCGACCCGCGAACGGACGCGGTTCGATGCCAACACCACTCGCCACCATCATTTTGTCTGCACCCGCTGCGGGCTTGTGGGTGATTTCTATTGCGCGGAGTTGGACCATTTTCCCCCGCCCGCCGAGGTGGGCGCCATGGGCAGGGTGGACTCCGTCTATGTCGAGTTGCGGGGCTTCTGCAGGACCTGCCAGCAGAAGCGGCGGAAAGCCGGGTAAAAGGGTCGGCGCTTTTTAGAATTGCTAATAGTAATAATAACTATATACTAACTAGTAAGATGATGGCCTTGAGGGCCGGGGGAAGGAGGGAGACCGGAGGGAGAAGTCGAAGCGGCCGGAAGTCGTTGTGCAGACAGAGAAGAAGAGAACGGAGAAACAAGAAAGGAGTCCACTCATGGACTTGGTATCGAGAAGAATGGTGGAGAAGGCGGGGATCAACGTGGACGAACTCGTGAAACTGCTGGTCGCCAATGCGGCGGCGGAACTGACGACGTTCTACTACTACACGATCCTCCGCGTGAACCTGATCGGGATGGAAGGCGAAGGGCTGAAGCAGATCACCGAGGATGCGCGCATCGAGGACCGAAATCACTTCGAGGCGCTCGTGCCCCGGATCTACGAACTGGGAGGCAAGCTGCCGGATGACATGAAGGCGTTTCATGACATCTCGGCCTGCCCGCCGGCCCGGTTGCCGAAGGATCCGTCCGACGTCAAGGCGATCCTGCAGATCCTGCTCAAGGCCGAGCAGTGCGCGGTGAACGGCTACACGCACCTCTGCAACCTGACCTGCGGCAAGGATCACCGGACGTACGAGCTGGCCCTGGCGATCCTGAACGAGGAAATCGAGCACGAGGCCTGGTTCGCCGAGTTCCTGGGGATGGGCCCCTCGGGCCACTTCGCACGCCGCACGGTGGGCGAGTCGCCTTTTGTCTCGAAATTCCTGCATGCGTAGTCCAAGATAAATAAACGGGGAGGGGCCGCCCCGGGCGGCGGCCCTGTCGCCCACCGGAGCATGGAGACGCAAGGAACAGAAAAGGGAGGAACAAGCGATGGGCACCAAGGGCATCGAGATTGTGGATATGGACGTCAAGGAACTCATTGGCCTGTTGAACAAGGCGTTTTCCGACGAGTGGTTGGCCTATTACCAATACTGGGTCGGCGCGAAGGTGGTCAAGGGCCCGATGAAGGAAGCGGTCATCGCGGAACTCGTCCAACACGCGGCGGATGAATTGCGACATGCGGACATGCTCGCGCTGCGGATCATTCAGCTCGGGGGCACCCCCGTGACGAAACCCGAAGACTGGTACAAACATTCCAACTGCGGATACGCGGCGCCGGACAAGCCCTTCGTCAAGGACGTGCTGGAACAAAACATCAAGGGCGAGCAGTGCGCCATCATGACGTATAAGAAGCTGGTCAACCTGACCGCGGTCAAGGACCCGGTGACCTATAACATCGTCCTTCAGATCCTGCAGGACGAGGTGGAGTACGAGGAGGACCTCCAGGCCGAGATGGAAGACCTGCAAACATTGCTGAAGTAGGCGGGGAAATAACCGGAAAAGGAAGGAAGCCAAAAAGCGAAACGGCAAGCGGCTGGGCCTCTCCATTGACAGCCTCTACGCGCACCAGTATCGCCGCGCCCGCCAACCGGCAACCGGGCGAGGACGTGAAATGCCTCGACTGGTTCATGTGCCTGAAGAAGTGCCCGAAATAGCGGATATTCTGCATGGGTAGGTGCCAGGCTGTGGCCCGCGCCCTACCCAAGTCATTACTAAGGTAGGGCGGGGCCGCCGGACCCGCCGGTTTCAGTGCGGGTGCCGGTGGCGCAGGCTGTGCGGACGTTCGAGGCCGTGGGCCAGCATGAGGGGTTCGTCGTTGAGCAGGACCTCGGGGGGCCCTTCGGCGGCGACTTTCCCGCCGTCCAACAGGATCGCGCGCGAGCACACTTCCACCACGAGTTCCAGGTCGTGCGTGGCGATGATCCGGGTGTGCTCGAAGGACTTCAGGAGTTCCATGAGCCGCCGCCGGCCGCGCGGGTCGAGATTCGAGGAGGGTTCGTCCATCACCAGCACATCCGGCGACATGGCCAGGACGCCCGCGATGGCCACGGCCCGTTTCTCGCCCGCCGACAGCCGGTAGGGCGGCTGGGTCGCCACGTGCGCCATGCCCACCCGCTCCAAGGCGGCCAAGGCGCGTTCTTCCGCCGCGGCCGGCGTAAGGCCGTAGTTGAGCGGACTGAACGCTACGTCCTCGAGGACGGTGGGCATGAACAGTTGGTCGTCCGGGTCCTGGAACACCATGCCCACGGCGCGGCGAATCCGGGGCGCCGTGTCCCGGGTCACCGGGTCGTCGCCGATCCGGACTTCCCCGCGGGTGGGCGCGAGCGTGCCGTTCAGGTGCAGGAGCAGGGTGGATTTTCCGGCGCCGTTGGGCCCCACGATGGCCACGGCCTCGCCGTGCGCGATCCGGAACGAGACCCCCTGCAGCGCCTCGTGCCCGCCGGGATAGGCGAAATACAGATCGCGCGCTTCCACGATGTGGTGACTCATGGCCCGCCTCCTGTCAGCAGCCCGCCCGCGAGTTCGGCAAGGTTCCACCGCCGGGCGGCGACGAAGAAAGCGATCCAGCCGGCGGTGAAAACGAGGTCGCGTGTGTGCCATCGGGTGGTCCGCAGCGTGCGGATCTCCCCGTCGAATCCGCGCGCGAGCATGGCGCCGTAAATCCGCTGGGCGCGGTCCATGGAGCGCAGCAGCAGGTGCCCGATGAGCGACCCGTAGACGCGCAGGGTGGGGGCGTGCCCGTCCGCCGATCGCAGTGCCAGGCCGCGCCGCATCCGTAAGCCCTCGTCCGCGATCACAAACAGATACCGGTAAAGAAACAGCAGTTGCACGGCAAAGACGCGCGGCAGGCCCAGCCGTTCGAGCCCGGCGCAGAGGCGGAGCATGCCCGTGCAGGCGACGAGCGCCAGTGCCGCGCTGACCGTCAGCGTGAAGCGGACCAGGATGGAGACGAAAGACACCCAGCCGGCGGCCAAGATGTGTCCGCCCGGCAGCGCGACGGGCTGCCGGTCCAGCAGCGGATTGAACAGGCCGATGAACAGCGCGAACGGCGCGGCGATCAGCAGTTTCTTCAGGATGAAGCCCGACGGAATACCGCCGAGGGCCAGGAGCGCGATGGGGTAAAGGAAGAAAGGCGTCAGCGCGGCGACGTCATGGCGGGGGAACGACATCACGGCCACGATAAAGGCGAGCGTGACCAGGGCCTTCGCCCGTGCATCGAGGCGATGGAC
>JAHJJH010000115.1 GCA_018823105.1 Verrucomicrobiota bacterium
TCGCCGCTGAACAGCCCAAAGCCCAGGAAGGCGCCGTAGTCTCCGTTGAACTTCTCGTTGTCGTACCCGGAGGCCACCTCCTGGTAGGGCGTGAGTTGGCTGGCGCAGCCGCCCTTGAGCACCTCGAAGTCGTAGGCGACATAGCCGACAGCCCCCCGGTTATTTCCGGGCACGTTCTCGTAGTAGAGTTGGTCGGTGTCTACGTAAACCAGGTTCTCGCCGGTGTTGAGTTTCACGACCACCAGGGTGCGGGTCTGCACCAGGCGGAAGCAGGAGGCATCGAACAGACCCGGGTCGCCGACGGGTTGCATCCAGGCGTTCTGGTCCGGGATCAGGTCGCCGTTATTGTCAAAGCCAGCGCCGATATTGCCCAGGTCGTACCAGATGCCCTCCGTCACGATGATCGTGCCGGGCGTGCCGTCATAGGCGGCGTTGGTCCACACGGGTTCGTACTGCTGCAGCAGATCCAGGTATTCCTGCGGCACCTTGTTGGCCCCGTTGGGATAGATCTTGTTGGCCATGGCGGAGATCTCGTTCCGCATGGTCACCTTGCGCGTCTGGTCGGCCACGATGGGGGATCCCGCGCGGTAGCCGGTGGCCCAGATGTCGTAGGTCAGCCACAGGTCGTCGTCCGGCTTGATGCTGGGGCCCGTGACTGTATCGCCGTTCTCGTCCAGGTTGGGATAGCTAACCAGCCAGTACACCATCTTGCACTGGCCGGGCGCGATGGTGCCGATGCGGCGCGGGGCATCGTTCGAGCCCAGGGAGCCGCCCTGGTGGGTCAACGCGAATTCGTTGGACGGTCCGATGGGGCCGACCAGCGGGGGATGCATCCGGCTTGGATAGACGCCCGGCGTGCTGGCGCCGTTCGTATAGTTGCCGATGTACACCCAGACGTTCGTCAGCGCGTTGGTTCCGTCGTTGCAGAAGTGGGCGCCGAAAAAGGCGGCACGGGGGGCATAGGTGGCGGGTGTTTCGACGTTGGAGTCCACGACCAGGTTGTAGGCGGACATGACTTCGATGCGCAGCCCGTTGGTCGGATTGACGGCGAAAGCCGAGGTGGCCAGACAGATCAGGCTACCCAGCAGTAGCCCTTTCTCCATGAATTTAAGTAATGGATTTGTCATGAGAGACACCTCTTGTTCTGCGCAAATCTTTCGTTGCGTAATTCCACAACCTTATGTTTTTTAAGAATACACCATTAACTCATTCTGTTCAACATGGATACGCATGTTTTTTCACGTTTTTTTATCAGGAGTCCGTCCCCCGGAAGAAAAAGTTATAAACTGTGACATTTGGATGTTTCAAAGACTTGTTTGCCAACGCATTACGTATACCTGGCTTTCGATTCGTTCTGCGTCGTTTTCAATCCAGGAGGGGACATGCGGGGCCCGACGTGGACAAACTGAGGAATCAGCGGTCAAGAAAGAGGGCCGGCGGGACTGCTCTCGGCGGCCGTTTCAATCTGCGATCATGCGTAACCAGGGGTCAATCGCAATCCATGCACTTCTCATAGTAGAGGTTCTGCTGGCCGTTATCATAGAAAAGGCGCAATGTGTCGCCCTCGCGGTCAAAACGCGAAATCCTGATAAAAGCCCCGATATACCGCCGTTCCTGCTCCATGAGCGCCGGGTCGGCACAGGCCATCTCCGTCACGGCAGTCGCGCCGATGGAGATGTCCCCCGTATCCAGGGCCGAGAAGGAACCGCTGTAGGAATTGCATCCCGCGTTGCCGCTGAACGTGTCGTCACAGGCGAACTTGAGTTCGATTCGACTTCCTTCCAGCACGGGCGTCTCGGCGCCCACCGGGCCCAGGCTGACCAGGAGCCAGTCGGTCCGGCAAATATACATGGCCTCCGGGACTGAATCTTCGCATCCGGTCATCAGGCACATGAAAAGAACAAGCAGCATGCCGGGCCACCTTGGGCGCCACTTCATGGTTTCCTCCCGCCGCAGTTTCATTTCAAATTGCGAGCGTAACGGGTTCCCCGTCCAAAAGCCAGCCGCGATCCAAGGTGGGCCGCGCGCTCCGCCGCGCGGCAACCCGGGCCGCGGCGGATGGATCATGGAAAATGCTCAAATCTGGAACCGTCGCAATCGCGCGAATTCGCCGTCCCGGGCCAGCAGTTCGTCCGGCGTGCCCAGTTCGACCAGGCGGCCCTGTTTAAGCACGGCGATCCGGTCGGCGTGCCGGATCGTGGAAAGACGATGCGCGACGATGAACGTGGTCCGGCCCCGGATGAGCCGCTGCAAGGCCTGCTGGACCAGGTTTTCGGAGGCGGCGTCCAGCGAGGAGGTCGCTTCATCGAGAATAATGACGCGGGGATCCCGGATCATGGCCCGGGCAATCGACACGCGCTGTCGCTCGCCGCCGGACAGGCGGACGCCGCGCTCGCCGACCGTCGTGTTCAAGCCCTCCGGAAGTTTGCCCACCAGATCGCCGAGGTTGGCGGCCTCGACCACCTGTTGCACCTTGTCGTCCGGGACCGCGGGCAGGCCGTAGGCGATATTGTCGCGCATCGAGCCGGAGAAAAGAAGGGTCTGCTGCGGGACCACCGCCAGGAACTGCCGGTAGCTGCGCAGGTCGAGGGTCTCCATGTCCTGTCCGTCCAGCAGGATGCGGCCCGCGGTCGGGCGGTGAAAGCCGATCACCAGGGCCATCAGGGTGCTTTTTCCGGCCCCCGATTCACCCACGACGGCCAGGATTTCGCCGGGGGAGACGTCCATCGAGATATCCTGCACGGCGTGGAACGACCCGGACGGATAGGCGAAGCTGACCCTGTCAAAGGCAAAGGCGCCCCGGACCGCGTCGACGGCTTTTTTCCCGTCGTTGCGCTCGATGTCGGGCGATTCCAGGATCTCCCCGATGGAGCGTATCGATTCGAATCCGCGGGCGATCATGGGGTAGCTGTTCAGGATCATGTTCACCGATCCCAGGATCATCATGAAGTACGACGAGTACATGGTGATTTCGCCCGGCGTGATTCGGCCCTGGAAGGCGAGGTAGCCGGCGACCATCAGGCTCAGGAGGACGGGGACCTGGAACGACACCCAGGCCACCGCCCCGAACAGGGCGTTGAGGAGATCGAGCTTCAGGCCGCTGTCCCGCACCTGCGTGAGATGGGTTTCCATGGAGGCGATTTCGTAGTTCTCCGCTCCGTGGGCCCGGGTGATCGGGATCATGGAGATCATTTCCGCGATGCGCGCGGCCATGGCCTCGATCCGGGTCCGAAAGCTCTTGTTCATCGTGTGGATCCGGTGGTGGAACAGGCGGATCACCGCCACGGAAACCGGAATCGTCACGAAGTAGAACAGCGCCATGGCGTGGGCCCTGTTGTAGATCGTAACCCCGAGCGCAAAGCCCACGCTGGTGATCCCGTTCAACAGCATCACGAAACAATAGCGGCACAACCCTTCGATCGCCTCCACGTCGCGCAGCATCTTGGACTGCAGGGCGCCCGTGCGCGCCCGGTCATGAAAGGCAATGGCCAGTTGCTGCAGGCGCTGGGTCAGGGCGCCGCGCAGGTCTTTTTCCACCCGGCGAATCACCTTGCTCAACTGGGTGACGTGGACCAGTTCGAATGGGATGTTCTGGATGAGCAGCGCCAGCATGATGGCCCCGTCCGTCCACAGGCGCCGCAGGTCGTGCTTTGCCGGAAGGGCCACGACGTCGATGATGTCCGCCATGATGATCGGGAGGATCCATACCGGCGAATGCTTGATGATGAAGCAAAGGGCCGAAAGCGCCAGGCGCCAGGCATCGGGACGGATCAGCGCCCACAACGTCCGCAGCGTGGTTTCGCCGCGGTATTTTCTGTCCAGCAAATCCATCAGTAAGCCTGTGGGGCACGGGCAGCCGGCGGTGATTCGAGCCGAAATTCGCGGAGATGGCAAGCCGGTTTCAAGGCGCCGCCATACGGGCGGGGGGGTCCCTTCGGCGGGCCAGCAGGATGAAAGCCAGCACGGCCGCCGCCGATACCCCGCATCCGGACGCCAGCCCGGGGGGATGGTAGGACAACGTGATGTCGTGCCGGCCCGGCTCCAGGACCAAGCCCATGAAGCCGACGTTGGCCCGCACCAGCGGCCGCCGGATGCCGTTCACCTTCGCCCGCCAGCCCGGATCATAGGGGATGGAGAAAAACAGCAGCTTGGTCGTGCGCAGGTCTATAAATCCGCTGATGCGGTTCTGGTGGAATTCGCGCAACTGCAGGACCTCCTGGCGCAGGACATCCGTCGCGGCCTGCACATCTTCCGGCGAATCCGGAAAGGTGGTCCGGGACGACGAGAGAAGTCCTGCGAGATCCAGGCCGTCCTCGACGACCGCCGCATACAGCAGGGCGCTTTGCTTCTCCGCCCCGGGCAGGGCGTGGTAGTCGCGGTACCGCATACAGGCCGGGTAGGAAAAACCGAAGGGCAGGGCGAAACGATGGCTGAACGCATGCACGTCTCCGAACTGTCCGAGCGGAACGTATCCGGCGGGGCCGGGTTCGGGGAAGGATTCGCGCGTGAGCAGGTAATTGGCGGAAAGGAGCGGATGAATCAAGGGTGTGCGAAGAAGACCATCGGCCCAGCGGGCCTCGAGTTCATCGCCCGGCTCGATCGCGCCGAGTTCCCGGAGGAAATCGATAAAAGAGCGCTGGTTGAATGAATTGTATGAAGTAATCCCGAAATAGCGTTGTACCTTGCCGTCGTTCAAGCTCCTGTGAACAGCAGGCGTGGAACTGTATTCCTTCACGACGCGGAAAAAACCGGGATCAAGCGCCTTCAAGTGCTGCACGGCCTCCACGGTATGGTCATTGTATCCGTTTTTTTCGCGCCACTGGGCTCCCGTGACCACAGGCCGGGAGCGGATGGACAGGCCGGCCATAAAAACGAGTTCGCCGCTCAACAGGAGCAGCAGGCCGATCTCTGCCGTTTGCTTCCACCGTGGGCGCGCGACGCCGCAGAGCAGCAGGGCATACGCGGTCAGCAGTCCGGCCATGCCCCACGCCAGCGGTTTGTTCAGCAGGTTCATCGGGGCGGCGGACAGCGTCCCCAAGGCAGGATCCGTATGCTGGCGAACCTGGATGTAGCCGGACCAGAACAGGGCCGCCAGGAGGCAGGCCAGGACCCAGAAGATCCGGAGACGATCGAATGATGGGCGATCCCGCAGGCGGTCCAGGGCCTGCAGGGAGAAGAAGATAAGGCCGAAGGCGAAAAAGAGCGAGTACGTGCGGAAGTAGTCGCCGGTGAAGAGCCAGAACGCGTATCGGGCATACGGCCAGGCGATCGGCAGCAGGGCGGCGGCGGCCGCGACGCCATACAGGCCGCGACGCCGGCGATCGAGCAGGAAGAAAAGAATCGGCGCCAGCAGGAGCAGCGGCAGACCGGCGTAGAACAGGGGCGCTTCATAGTAATTATACCAACCGCGGAAGTAACTGCCGGTGCCCATGAGATCATTCGAAAAAAGACGCAGGATTGCCGACCCATAGTAGAGCAGGCCGCCGGGCACCCTCCATGGTTGTGCCATCAGGGTGCGGCTATACGAAGCCCCGCCGGTCAGGCGAGGGCTTTGAACAATCTGCAGAAGACTTCCGAACAGGATGACTGACGCCATGGCCGCGCCCAACAGCCCGCAGCCTGCGATCCGGAGCAGGTGGCCGAACCAGGGCCGGACTCGAACCCCATGCACATCAAAAAAACGCACAGCGGAGTAGAAGGCCAGGAACAGACCGAACAGGTAGAGATTCAGCGGTTGCAGGGCGGCCAGCAACGCGAAGGCGGGCGGGAGAAGGCGCCACTGTCCGCGCCGGAAATATAGTTCATACGCATAGAGCAACAGCGCCAGATACACGGATTCCGTGCTCATCACGCCGATCCCGCCGCCGGACACGAGATAGCCGCAAAATGCAAAACACAAACTTCCGACCGTTGCGGCGTACCGCGAGAGCGGAAGAAGACGGAGATACAGGAAGAAAAAAAGGCCGGCCAGGATGACCTTAAGGGCCTCGACCCAGGCCATGGCCCAGACGATCGCATTCCGCGGCATCAGGAACATCAGCCAGTTGAACGGATCCCCCAGGTCGCGGCTGATCAGGCATTGCCCCAGCCCCTGGTTGAAAGACCAGCGCGGGAAGCCGTCGCTCCGGAGATAGTCGGAGACATGTACCAGCATCGGGTAGACGTGGTTGACGCTGTCGCTGCCGATGTCGCGGAACAGGTACGTTTTCTGCCCGAGAAGAAAGGGTTGAAAGAGCAACGCCGCCATCAGGACCAGCAAAGCCAATTGAGCGACCACGGGCCGGATTTCGCGGCCGGGCCTTGCGCCTTCCTCTATGCACTTCGCTGCCATGAGGATACGGTTTCCTTATGCGCACTTTAGACCGGATGCGCTTCCGCGGGAAGGAGGCAATACCGGGCTTCGGTCAGGGCATGTCGTAGACGAGAAAATCGCATTCCAGGTCGCCGTTGGGGAGAGGGATCTTCCGGACGGGCCGGGCGGTGATAGCGCGCTCGTATTCTCCGCTGCCGGCGAGCAGGCATACCCGCCAGCCGTGCATCCGGCTGAACGCCGCCGCGATCCCGCGCACCAGGTCCGAATCGCTTTCGAGCCGCACCCCGTAGGGCGGGTTGGTCACGATCACGCCGGGCTCCGGACCGCCCTGCAGGTCCAGCACGGACCGCTGCCGGAACGTCAGGCGCACCCCGGCGCGGCGGGCGTTGGCTTGCGCCAGTTCCAGAACCGCAGCATCGATATCGCTGGCCACAATGCGCGGGCGCGTCGGGCTTGCGGCTTCGCGCAGTTCACCCCGCAATTCGCGCAGCGCCACCGCCTCCGCGTCGCCGAAGTCTGCCCA
>JAHJJH010000356.1 GCA_018823105.1 Verrucomicrobiota bacterium
AGGAGTTTACGCATGTGCATATTGTTACTTAATTATATTTAATAAAAAAACCAGCTGATTTTCCGCATCGCTTCCGGAAAGGTGGCTTCAACCAGCGACTGCGCTTTGTCCTCGACCTGGAGGTACGAAGAAGAAAGGACGTTTACCGCATAATCCGCGGTCAGCATGTCCTGGCCGAAACTTGCGACAACGCCGTCAGCCGTAATATATCCGAGCCGCGTCAGGTATGATGTGGCGGCAAGCGACGGGAGTGAGAATTCAACATCGCCGTTTTTATTCTTCCAGCTAATCAGGAATTCGGTTGAGGACCGGTATTTCTCTACGCTTTCGCGCAGGAAGGTGCGTTCATCAGAGGTGATAAAATCACGCTCTTTCATATCGATGCTGTCGATGAGCTTGTTCGCTTCCTGGAAAAATTCAGATTCCGGGTAGATACAGTCCGGCTGCACGTCGAGCTGGTCGGCAATGGTCACGAGGTAATCCTTATCTACAGTAATGCCCGGATGGATATCGTCCACCATCATGCATTTCTGCACTACGTACTCTTTTTCGTCGAACATCTTCAGGATTTTCGGCATCCAAAAATTTGCTTCCTTAATGGCCTTTTTTTCGTTCTTGCCCGGGTAAAGGTGGCAATATTCAATGCTGATGACCTTTTTCATAGACTCGTATAAGACTTTTTAAGCCTCCTGCAATAGTATACCAAATTCACGCCTCTCCGACCACAACCGTCGGCTGCGTTGAAAACCATTAGTGGATCAGCTTGCGTTTTCGGATGTGGATAAGGAAACCGATGAAATAGAGGGCTGCAGCGATGAAAATGATCACCGGGCCGGTCGGCCAATTCAAGTAATACGATGCAAAAATGCCTGCAATCGTGGCAAAGGAGCTAAAGAGCACCGCCAAAAGAATAATGCCGCGCATGCTTTTACTCAGCATGCGTGCTGTGGCGGCCGGCAGGGTGAGCAGCGCGATCACCAGGATAATTCCGACGACCTTGATCATCACGACGACGGTGAGAGCAATCAGCGCCATTAAAAACAGGTAGTACGCAAGGACGCGGATATTGGTGACTTCGCAGAAATCTTCGTCAAAAATAATGGCGAGGAAGTAGCGGAAAAACAGCGCAACGCTGATGAGGACGATGATATCGAGCCCGGCAATGAGCAGGATGTCCTGCTGCGTAGTGAGCAAAATGTTGCCAAACAGGTAGCTGAACAGGTCGCCTGCGTAACCGGGCGTGAGGAAGATGAAAATCAACCCCACCGCCATGCCAACAGCCCATAATGCGCCTATGAGCGCATCTTCGTGCGTTTTCGACTTCTTGCTCACCCACCCTATTCCGAGTGCAGAGAGCACGCTGAATACGGCCGCGCCGATAATGGGGTGCAGGCCCAGGAAATAGGCAATGCCGAGGCCGCCGAATGACGCATGCGCGATGCTGCCGGAGATAAATGAGATCTTTTTTATCACGACCAGGCTGCCGATGATGCCGGCTGCCACGCTTGCAAGCAAGCCGACGATCAGCGCATTCTGGAAAAATTGGTAGGTGAGAATATCCATCAGTCGTGCTTGTGCGAATTATTATGCGACGTGTGGGAGAGGCGGTGACCAATGTACTCAATGTCGCACGTGGATGCGCTCTGCTCGATCGCGCCTTCTATGTCATCGCCCATATGCAACGAGAGCCGCCTGTTCATGCAGGCAACCTTGCTGATATAGCCGGAGATGATACCGACATCGTGCGACACGATAATAATAGCCGCTTTCTTGTTGATCTGCTCGAGCAGTTTGAAAAAATTCTCTTCCGAAGCCGGGTCGACGCTGCTGGTGGGCTCGTCAAGGATGAGCAGTTTTGGGTCTCGGACCAGCGCGCGCGCAATAAGGATGCGTTGCCGCTGGCCGCCGGAAAGCTCGCCGATCTGCCGGTTTTTGAACTGCGCCATGCCCACCTCTTTGAGCGCCGCTTCCGCACGCTTCTTGTCCTTGTCCGAATACCGGCTGAGCAGCCGCTTGTTCCCGAGCAGACCCATAAGAACCACCTGGAAGGCGTCAATCGGGTAGTCGAGGTCTATTTTTGCGTACTGCGGCACGTAGCCGATATTGTCGCGCGCCCCTTTTGGCGTTGTGCCCAGCACGGTAATCTCACCCGAATCCGGTTTGAGCAGGCCGAGGATCACTTTGAGCAGGGTTGTCTTGCCTCCCCCGTTCGGGCCGATCAAACCAAGGAAGTCCTCCTGGTATAACCGAAAATTGACACCGTCAAGTACGTTATAGTTCTGCACATATGCATAGCTAACGTTCTTGAGTTCGATGATAGGTTCCTGTTTCATTCTTGTACGGTTACGACAGCCGACTGCTTTTTCCTGCGCATGCGCCCCCACACCAGGCGCGCCACCAGAATGACAACCACTCCCAAAATGACATAGCTAAAATACTGTGTGCTGCT
Organism: Verrucomicrobiota bacterium; assembly: GCA_018823105.1. Classification (GTDB taxonomy): domain Bacteria; phylum Verrucomicrobiota; class Kiritimatiellia; order CAIQIC01; family JAGNIJ01; genus JAGNIJ01. The sequence continues at coordinate 2,450 of JAHJJH010000356.1, forward strand.
TAGGATCTTGTCTGCGCCCGGCACCTCTTTTGCCACCAGCCATCCCACAGAGAGCATAACAGCAGTCAGGATAGCGGTAGTGCCAAGGTTATCAAACGAAAAACGCGTAAAACTTAATTTTTGGGATGTGATATACAGCAGGGTGAGCACCCTCGACGCAAAGATAAATTTAATGGCCAATAACGTAATGAACGTCCGCCTGCCGGTGTATTTCTGGATTTTATGCAGTGTTGCCTCATGGTCTTTGGGCGGTTCCGCTTTTACGCGTTTCTGCATTTTATCCATCCATTTGAAGATCCGCTGGCCGGAGTAGAAAAAAATGGTGTCCGACACGAGATTTCCGACATAGCAATACAGTATGATTTCCGGAACCGTCCACACGCCAGTGCCGCCAAGGAAGCCGACCACGGCAATTAAGCTGCCGCCAAGAAAAAACGAACCAAAAAATATGGCAATCCAGCCATAATTTACGAGATATTGGATCAGCTCGCTGTCGATTTCCATGCGGCTATTTTAGCACATTATAGATCGATTTTGTAGATTGCTTAGTGAACTCCGCCGGGATAATACAACCCGGTCCATTGATCCAGTTCTGCACCTGCGTCCGTACGGTTTATGTACTCGCGGCCGCTTTTGCGCAACAACGGGAGGAACAGTTCTTCCCACCGCTCCTTTTTAAGCTTTGAGGATCTGATAATGACATGCTCGACAATTTTCC
>JAHJJH010000010.1 GCA_018823105.1 Verrucomicrobiota bacterium
CGGCGACCTGCTGGCCGCGGCGCGCGGCGCGGCCGACGAGGCACTGGAGGCGGGGAAAAAATCCGGATACCGCAACGCCCAGGTGAGCGTGCTGGCCCCGACGGGCACGATCGGGTTCATGATGGATTGCGACACGACGGGCGTGGAGCCGGACATCGCGATCGTGAAATACAAGCTCCTTGCCGGCGGCGGCATGCTCAAGATCGTCAACCGCACCGTGCCGGCGGCGTTGCAGCGCCTGGGCTACGGCCGCCCGCAGGTCCAGGAAATCCTGGAATACATCGAGCAGAACGACACCATCGAGGGCGCGCCGGGCATCAGGGAAGAGGACCTGCCCGTGTTCGATTGCGCCTTCAAGCCGCGCAACGGGCGGCGGTTCATTCCGTACGGCGCGCACCTGCACATGATGAGCGCCGTGCAGTCGTTCCTCTCCGGCGCCATCAGCAAGACCGTCAACATGCCCACGGAAGCCACCGTGGACGAGATCATGCAGACGTACATCGACGGGTGGAAGCTGGGCCTGAAGGCCGTGGCGATCTACCGCGACGGGTGCAAGCGCAGCCAGCCGGTGAACACGGGCAAGACCGAGAAGGCGCCGGCGGCGACCGGCGGCAACGGGGCCAAGACGCGCCCGCTGCGCAAGCGCATGCCCAGCACGCGGCAGTCCATCACGCACAAGTTCGACATCGCCGGCCATGAGGGCTACCTCACCGTCGGGCTGTACGACGACGGCTCGCCGGGCGAGCTGTTCATCACCATGGCCAAGGAAGGCAGCACGATCGGCGGGCTGATGGATTCCTTCGGTACGGCGATCTCCATGTGCCTGCAGTACGGCGTGCCGCTGAAGACGCTGGTCGAGAAATTCGCGCATTCGCGCTTCGAACCCAGCGGATTCACGAAGAACCCGGACATCCCGATCGCCAAGTCGCTGCCGGATTACATCTTCCGCTGGCTGGGCCACACGTTCCTGGAAGGCTTCAAGGCCCCGGCGCCGGCCAAATCCCTGCAGCCCGAGCCCGCGGCCGCCACCCCGGCGGCCGAAAAGACGGCTAAGGCGGCCGCGGCGGCCCACGGGATGAACGTCCAGGTCCTCGACGCGCAGTTCAAGAACTTCATGGAGGATGCCCCGGTCTGCGACCAGTGCGGGGCGATCACCGTGCGCAACGGCGCCTGCTACCGCTGCTACAACTGCGGCAACTCGATGGGGTGTTCGTAGGAATGGCGGGGGGACATCCCGGCGAGCGCGGGCCAGGGTCAAAAAGATTGCGCCGGACTTCCCGTCCGGCGCAATCTTCATTAAACCAATGAACCAACGATCAGCGGACTCTAGTCGAGAACCGTGATCACCCGGATGTTGAACAGCATGTTCGCATCCACGCCCGTGACTTCCACGGTCTTGCCGTGCTTGTCCGCCAGGGTCTTGCCCTCACCGTTCTGCAGGTCCACTTTGTAGCCGTGGCCCATCTCGGGGTTGACGTAGATGGCCTTTACGCTGCCGTCCATTTCTTTCACCACGCTGACGCGGCCCTTGATGGTGATTTCCTCGGCGGTGGCGGCCACGGGCGCCGCTTCCACCGGGGCGGCTTCCATCACGGCGCTTCCCACCGCGGGCGCGGCTTCAGGCGCCGCTTCGGGCATGGCTTCCGGCATGGCCACTTCCTGGGCCCACACTACACCGGACACAAGGAACAAACCCACAACCAACGCTAATACAATGCGCATCTTCTTTCTCCTTTCGTGTAAATGACGTATACTCCAACGGCAGCGCAGCGACAAGCAAATAGGGACCGCTCGAAGACACGAAAGGACGGATGATGATGATGGCGATGTTTCACGGATATGCGGCCATGGAGCGCGGGCAGGCCCTTAAAACGTTTGACTACGCACCGGACGAACTGGCGCCGATGGATGTCGAGGTGGCCATCACGCATTGCGGCATCTGCCACAGCGACCTTCATCTCATTGACGACGACTGGAAAATCAGCCGCTATCCCTTTGTCCCGGGACATGAGATCATCGGAACCGTGTCCGGCGCGGGAGCCCTGGTGACGCATCTGAAGACCGGCGACCGCGTGGGCATCGGGTGGCAGCGGGGGGCCTGCCTGACCTGCGAGACGTGCCTGGCGGGTGACGACAATCTCTGCGCAAAGCA
>JAHJJH010000116.1 GCA_018823105.1 Verrucomicrobiota bacterium
CATAATACGGATGGCCGACGACCAGCAGGTTGCCGTTGGTCAACTGAGCATGCACGCCGGAGGAATAGCCGAACCGATAGTCGCCGTCTTCCGCCATCGGGATCGCGAACGTGCCGGCAAACCCGTTGGTCAAGTCCGCCCATGTGAGCAAGGTCTTCGATCGCCTCATCCGGAAAAACGCGCGCGACGCCGCGCCCGCGTCCACGATCCAGCCGACGGCGCCGTCCACGCGGGTCGTCCGGACACTGTCGGCGACATCCGAGAAAGGTTGGTGCAAATCCCCGGTGGACTGGACGACGCACCGTTCCCCGGCCGGCGCCAAACCGTCTATCTGGAACCAACCCGAGCCCATGTGCGCCAGGTTCGTGATCTCGAGGTCGGACTGCGCCCGGCCCGATGCCGGCCAGGAACCCAAGACGGCCGCTACGATTGCCCAGGCTCGCTTCATCTTCATGCGCATTTCCCCAGTTTAAATCAGCACTTATCGTGCCGCGCACCCCTTCCTTCAACAATGCAGTCGGCGGATCCCCTTTCTTTATCTCGCCGGGTGGAAATTACTTTCGGGCCGCATGAGACAAATCCGCCGCCCGCCACGACAGAACGGGAAAGCAGCGAAACGGGTGCGGCAGAGAAGAATCCGAAAAATAGGAGAAAGAAAATGAAGCGGTTAACAAAAATGCTGGTTGTGCTGGCCCTGGCCTTCAGCGCGGTGTCCGCGTCGGCGGCCACCGTCCGGCTGGTCTATGCGGCGCCCTTCGACGTGAGCAGCCTGGAAGGCGCCGTGGGGGATTCCCGGTACGTCAACATCCGTGTGCATGTGAAAACCTCCCGCCATGTCGGAGGATCGTGGAACGTGGCCGTTCATTATGAAAACGGCCCGTTCCTGCCCTGGGCTACCGCGACCATGTCGCCGCGGGGCAACTACGGAACGCATTCCATGTATGATGTGCGCATTCCGCGCGCGCCCTTGCGCTTTTTCGTCCGGGCGACGTGGACCGGCAAGATCAATGGCCTGCTGACGACCCGGGCGTACCAGGACAACAACGGCGGCGCCACCTATTCCGTGGCTCCTCACGGGACCACTACGGCCGGCGTGGTGGGCGGCTATGTGGGATTGTTAAACGCCTATACTTCCGCGTTACTCGTGGAACGCGCCCGGTTCCCGTCGCGCCTGGATTTGTACGATCAGTATATCAACGGATGCTTCGTGGTGCAGGCGACCTCGAGCCGGCACGCCGCCGGGGTCCGCCTGACGACGGACAACTGGAGGACGGCTACCGACGCCGCCCTCGTCGGCGGCAACATGGACATCAGCGGTGGATACGGGAGCGAGCTGGTCCGGCTCTACATTTTTGAGCATCGCATCCAGAGCCGGGTCACCAAGCCGACGCTCACGGTCAAGTTCAAGGTCCGGTACCTGGACGAAACAACCGGCCGGGAGGACTGGGACGATAATTTCGGGCAGTACTACACCGTTCGGGCCGGGGAGACCATTCAATAGAACCCTCTCCATCAGGGAATTACAGAGAGGCCCCTCGCGGGCCTCTCATTTTTTACGTGACAGCGCGTCCGGTTATTCCACGACGATCCGGACCCGGTCGCTCTGGCCGCGGGTGTTGCAGCAGACCAGGTGATGGGTGCCGCGCGAGAGGGACCAGAAGAGCGACGAACCCGGTGTCATCCGGCCGAGATAGCGATCGTCCACGAACCAGTGCAGCACTCCATCCGGCGCGGGGCCGCCGGCCTGCAGGGCGATCTGCTGGCGCTCGCCCGCCCAGTGATCCAGCATCCGGTACACGGTTCCGGCCGCCGGCGAGGTGATCCGCAGAGCCTCCGGCGCGTCGCGCCGCCGCCCCGGACCGGCCACGACCTCAACGGTGGGTGATGTGCCATGCAGGGGGCATGGGCTAAAGAGCGAAGCCCCGGCGATGTACCAGTCTTCAATGCCATGCTCGCAATTCGGGCCGGCCGGGCATCCGGAATCGGCGCAGACGGTGCGCCTGCGCAGCCCTTCGGGCCGCGCCAGCCAGGGACCGTCACCGCGCGGATATAAGCCGCGGAAGATATCCCACGCCACGGGCGCGGCCGCTTCCACGCCCACCAGGGCCTCGTTGGCGCGGCCGGACGGATTGCCGATCCAGACGCCGACGACGTAGTCCGGGTTGAAGGCCACGGTCCAGGCGTCGCGGCAGGCGGAACTCGTGCCCGTCTTCCAGGCCAGGCGGGGCATCTTCGCGTCGGCCACATGTCCCGACAGTTCCCCCGCCCGCTCATCTCCACCCAAGATGTCGGCAATCAGCCAGGACGCTTCGGGACTGAACAGTTGAGTACCCTCCGACTCACTGTAGCTCCGGCGCTTTGCCACCGGAGAATCTTTCCGCCGACGGAGCGGCGGAACTACAGGGGCTGAATCCTCGCACATACGCCACGGACGCCAGAGGCCGCCCCGTGCGAAGGCGGCATAGGCATTGGCCAAGTCGAGCAACTTCACTTCCGCCTGGCCAAGGACCAGGCCCAGGCCGTAATGATCCGCACTCCGGGTCAGCGTCCGCAGCCCGGCGCGCCGGAACAGACCTTGAAGACGCTCCGCGCCGATCCGCTCGGCCAGCGCCAGGACGGGCAGGTTCAGGGACAGGATCAGGGCATCGCGCGCCGTGACGTCGCCGCGAAAATCGCGGTTGAAATTCGCCGGCCGGTAGTCGCGGTACAGGGCCGGTTCGTCACGAAGCACCGTCAACGGCGTAGCCAGGCCTCGATCGAAAGCCGCGGCATACACGAACGGCTTGAGCGTCGAGCCGGCCCCGCGCGACGCCGTCGCGCCGTTGACCTGGCCTTGGTATCGAACGTCGAAGTAATCGGGCGAACCGACCATGGCGCGGATGGCCGATGTTTTTACATCCAGAATCACCACGGCGCCGCCCCTGATACCTTGAGGGTCAAGGTATGTACACTGCCGGCGGAGCGCGGTTTCCGCCAGGGCCTGCAGGTCGGGATCGAGCGTGGTGCGAACCTGTCGGCCTTCCATCGAACGCGGCATGTGATCGAACACGAACTGCGCAAAATGCGGCGCACAAAAGGGATAGGCCCCGGGGCGGATGACGCACGGCCGGCCCAGGGCGCGCGCGCGCTGGGTCCCGGTGATCATGCCCAGCGCCGCCATGCGATCCAGCACGTACGCCCGCCGCCGCCGGGCGCGGGCGGGATGACGGTCGGGCCGATAGCGCGAGGGCGCCTGCGGCAAGCCGGCCAGCAGGGCCGCCTCGGCCAGGCTCAAATCGCGGGCCGACTTGCTGAAATAGCGGCGGGCGGCGGCTTCGATGCCGATGATATTCGACCCGAACGGTGCCCGGTTGAGATACTGTTCCAGGATCTCACGCTTGGTCAGCACTCGTTCCAGTTGGACCGCCCGGAAGGCTTCGATCAACTTCGTGCGTAACGTGCGGGGGCGCGGCTGGAGCAGGCGGATTACCTGCGTGGAGAGCGTCGAGGCCCCGGACACGCGCCGGAAGTGCAGGAGGTTCTGCCCGACCGCCCGGAGCAGGGCCAGCGGATCTACGCCCGGATGCCGGTAAAAGCGCTGGTCCTCCGCCGCGATGACCGCTTGGGCAATCCAATCGCCCGGTTGCCACCGATACAGCGGAACGTTGTCCATGTCCCCGGGCCCCAGCTTCAACCGCAGGGGCGCGCCTTCTCGATCCGTCAAGATCGTGGCTGCGGGAAATTCATCCAGCGCAGAGCGGGGGAATGGGCAGCCGGCATTGAGAGCAACAAGAAAGAGGCACAGGGCGCTGAACCCGGCCCCGAGCCACAACGAGGCACGCCCCCGGATTTTTTTACCGCGCGGGCCCATTTCCCCTATTCCTCGATCCTGATCCGACCCCGGCCGTTGATGCTGCGCAGGGCCGGATCATACATGCACTCGGCCACGGACGGCGGGACGATGAATTCGCCGGGCGTGACGGCTCGCATGGAATAGTAAAAAACGTGGCGGCCCCGGATCGAACCCGTGAAGAAGAGCATGCGGTCGTCACGGGCTTGGCGACTGGCCAGCGCGTTTTCCTTCTCCTTGATCCAGGGTACGGTCTGGGCGGTGGCCAGCGCGGGATTTTCAATTTCGAATCCCGCCGGGAGCAGATCCTCAATGACCAGGTTGTCCAGCGGCTCGCCCAAGGTGTCCAGCGTAAGCCTGACGATCACCAGTTGACCCTGCTCGATGGATTCCAGGTCCACCGCGTTACCGTCGAGATCCAGCCAATCGCGCCGGATCTGCAAACCGTCATCCCGTTCCGGGGCCGGCCGGTCGGCGGTCGGCAAACCTTCCAGGCGTACGGTGTAGTAGAACTCGCCGGGCCCGCGATTGACCAGCGTACCGGCTTCAGGCCAGAGATTGGTCCCGCTGACCCACCGGAACAAGTTTGTCTGTTCCGCGGACACGGGGGGCCTCCCGAAGACAAGCCACTCGGCCTTCCAGGGCTTGGGATCGCGCGGCCGCGTCCGTGCATACTTGCCCAGGGCCATCAGCGCGAAGGCGTTGTCCTGCGTGGTCAGCCAACGGCCATCCTGCTGCGAGTCATCGAGGTAGCGGGCCAGTGGCAGCACCAACGGATTGGACGGATCGAGATCCAGCCACGCGGAGAGCAGCAGCGCCGCGTCGCGCACCGCGCTGTTCAGGGTACGGCCGCGATCGCGGGGAAGTCCCGGCGGCGGTATGCCCAGCCGCTCCAATACGCCGCCGGCCAGGCGCGGCTCGCCGCCGTGCATGAGGGCGAGGGCCAGGTTCACCCGCGTGCTCGAACGGAGCAGCGAGGCCTGCTCCTCCAACCGCGCCATCCAACTATCCGAGGGCGTCCCGGCGAGGG
>JAHJJH010000117.1 GCA_018823105.1 Verrucomicrobiota bacterium
CGGCCTTCAAGAACAAGGGCATCCAGCGCCTGCTCGACGGCGTGGTGCGGTGCCTGCCGGCGCCCAACGAGATCCCGCCCATCATCTGCGCGCTGGAACCGGAGATCAATACGCGCGAGCCGTCGGACGACGATCCCTTCTCCGCCCTGGCCTTCAAGGTCGTCTCCGACAAACACATGGGCAAACTCACCTATATACGCATTTACTCCGGCCGGCTGGCGCAGGGCGCGACCGTGCTCAACAGCAGCCGGGACAAGACACAGCGCGTCAGCCGCATTTTCCGCATGCACGCCAACCGGCAGGAAGTGATTCCCGAGGCCTACACCGGCGACATCGTCGCCGCCGTCGGGCTGACCGACACCCGGACCGGCGACACCCTATGCAACGAGGACCAGCCCATTCACCTCGAGGCCATCGAGTTTCCGGCCCCCGTGGTCTCCATCAGCATCGCGCCAAAAACGCAGGGCGACTCCGACCGGTTGGGCGAGGCGCTGCACCGGCTGGCGGACGAGGATCCCACGTTCACCGTGGCCTTCGACGCCGAGACCTTCGAGACGATCATCTCCGGCATGGGCGAATTGCACCTCGAGATCATCGTGGACCGGCTGAAGCGCGAGTTCAACGTGGCGGCGAAGGTCGGCCGGCCCGAGGTGGCCTATCGCGAGACGGCCACCGTCGGCGTCGAGGGCGAGGGCCGCTACATCAAGCAGTCCGGCGGCCACGGCCAGTACGGCCACGTGTGGATGCGGCTTGAATTCCTGCCGCCCGGCGGCGGCTTCGAGTTCGTCAACGACATCGTGGGCGGGCGCATCCCGATGCAGTACATCACCTCCGTTGAAAAGGGGGTCGTCAAGGCCCTGCGCGTCGGCCCGTATGCCGGCTATCCCGTGGTGGACCTGCGCGTGACGCTCTTCGACGGATCGTATCACGAAGTGGACTCCAACGATTTCGCCTTCCAGGAAGCGGCGCGCATCGCCTTCAAGCAGCTCTTTCTCAAGGCCGAGCCCAAGCTGCTCGAACCGGTCATGTCCGTCGAGGTGGTCACGCCGGAGGAGTTCATGGGGCCCTGCGCCAGTTCCATCTGCCAGCGCCGCGGGCGCATCGAGTCCATGGAGAAAAAGGGCGACATGCAGATCATCGAAGGCATGGTCCCCCTGGCGGAAATGTTCGGCTACGCCAACGCCCTGCGCACGCTGACCCAGGGCCGCGCCGTGTTCACCATGCACTTCGAGCACTACGAGGCCGTGCCCGACGCCCTGGCCGAATTGATCGTCGAAAAAAGGCGCAAGGAAAAGAAAGTCCGTTGAGGAGGAAGGATCCCGCCTTGCGGCAGCCGCGCGACAGGCATCCCCGCCTTGACGACGCCCGGCAGGCGCGTCATGGTGGAGATGGATATAACCCCTGGAGGCCGGGCTTGAAGAAGGCTCTGCACAAAATCGCCGGTGTGGTCCTGGGGCCGGTTTGTCTTCTGCTGTGGGCCGGCTCCGGGTGGGCCGATTCCGCGGTCCCGGTGGATCTGGTCCAGGTCGGCAAAAGCTTCGTCACCACGATGAAGATCCGCCGGGGGGACTCCGTCCGTATTCTCGTGAAGCAGAAGGGCGACGGCCTGCCGGATGCCATCGTGATTTCCAGCTACACGCCGGCGCAGGCGCGCCTGACCCGGGTGGCCGAAGCCGGCGTGGAACTCAAGCGGTGGCTGAAGCAGGACGTCGAGACGGGCCAGGTTCTCGTGTACACCGTCGAGGAAAGCGCCAATATCGGCGTGGGGATTGACGGCTCCACCAACAGCCGCCAGGACGTCGTTCGTGTCGGCGACCACTTCGAGATTACCTTCTCGTCCATCACCGAACGATGGATCCTGGAGGTCAAATTCACCACCCCGGAATTTTAACAGCCTCAAGGCTGACCGGAGACGGTGACCACGATGCTCCGGGCGCGCGGATCCACGTAGCATTCCAGGTGGAAGATCTGCTGCCAGGTGCCGAGCCGCAGCCGTCCGCCGGTCACCGGCACGGTCAGGTCCGGCCCGATCAGCGTGGCCTGGAGATGCGAGTGGCCGTTCCCGTCGTGCCAGGCCTGCTCGTGTCCGTAGCTCCGGGAAGGGGGGATCAGCCGGTCGAGCAGTTCGCCGATATCCCTCTCCAGTCCCGGCTCAAACTCGATCGTGCCGACGCAGGCGGTGCTGCCCACGTTGAAAACATGGACCAACCCCGTTTCCACGCCCGAGCGACGCACGATGGCCGCCACTTTGCCGGTGAGGTCGTGAATATCCCGGTGTCCCGCGGTCTGGAGATGAATCTCTTCCTGGTGAGTTTTCACGAAACCAGTATGCGGACGAGGCCCGGTCCTGTCGAGGAGGTCCGGGCGCTTTTCGCGCAATCCCTGCACGCGCGAAGGCTTACCGGGACTACCGCGTGGTTCCGTCCGTCGGGGTTCTTGATGAGACCCCGCGGCGAATCCCGGCTTTTCTTTTGCCGGCCGATAGCACAGAGTAGGCGCGGATTTCACAACGGGGAGCAACCGCATGATACCGGACCTTCAATCGAGCATCCTCTGCGATGACGTGCGACAGGAGCGCAACGGAAAGTTCATCCTGATCGGGCTGTTCGACGCCATCGGGGCGCCGAAGTTTCCGCTCGTTTATCCCCGGCTGTTCATGGTCACGCGCTGGTGCAGCGGCGAGGGCGAATTCCGGCAGCGGACACGCATCCTGCGGCCGGACGGGGTGTCCGTCCTGACAGAGGGCAAGAACATCCCGGTGCGCCTGCCCAACGCGGAGGCGACCGCGACCAACATTGAAGCTTTCATGAATGTCGTGTTCCAGGAAGAGGGAACCCACTGGATCGAGATCCTGCTGGAAAACGACCTGAAGGTGCGTTTTCCCCTGCGCGTGAACAAGATTCAGGCCCCGCCCGGCGCGCCCCCCCAGGAAGAGACTTGAGTGACACGGGCGCCGTGCCCGTGCTTTTCAGGACTTTTCGACTTCGCCTTCGCTCTCCACGAGGCGGATAGTCCTGGGCTTGGCGACCTCGCGTAGCAGGGCGTCCGAGGCCTCCACGTGCTTGCGCAGGGTCTCCAGCGTCTGGCGGAATTCTTCCGTGGCCGCCACGGCCTTGAGGGTGCCCGCCACCGTTTCCTGCACGTGCAGCACTTTCTCGATATCCTTGCCGAGCTGCCCAATGCGATCGAGCTGGGCCTGGAGCCCCTGGCTGGCCGCCTGGACCTGTTCCGCATGCTGCTTGAGCGCCGTTTCGAGCTGGCCGGCGCCGGTGCCGTAGGCTTGTGCCAATTGGGCCGGCACGGCGGCCACGGTCTTGTCGAGGCTCTGTGAGTGACTCTGGAGCATGCCTTTCCATTGTTCCGTGCCCGAGGTCAGACTCTGGGCATGATTCTGGAGCACCGCCTTCCATTGCTCCGCGCCCGCGGCCAATCCGGCCTTGAGATCATTGGCGGTCGCCGCCAAGCCGCTCTTGAGGTCGCCGGCGGCGCTTTTTAGGGCTTCCTGGAGGCCCTTGAGATCGGCCGTCGCGCTGCTGAAGGTCTTGGCCCAGTTTTGCGCCAGCGCGCCCTGGCCCTCGCCCAGGCTCTTCTGCAGCTTCTCAATCGCGCCGGCCACCTGCTGCATGGCGCCTTCCATGGCCGCGCGCATCGCGGAGGCCATCTGGTCGGGCTGGGGGACGTAGTTCTTGAAGGCGGTTTGAATCGAGCCGCCGAGCGCCCCCGCCAGGTCGGCGGCCGTCATGGCCGTCTGCGGAATATTGGCGGGCAGGCGGGCCAGGAGGCGGCACTCGATGTAGCGGTCCATGCGCAGCAGCAGATGCTGGCGCGCGAACACCGTCACGCCGACCGCCAGCAGGCCGCCCCAGGTCAATTGAAACCCGCCTCGAAGGCGAAGGGCCGTCAGCAACAGGATCAGCGCAAAGATCACGCCGGTGTAAAGCTGGCCCCGGGCCTGCGCGCTCTGGAATCCGGCCAGGCCCATGACCTGTCGCGGATGCCAGCCCAGGGACCAGGACTGGAGCAGGTGGCGGATTCTCGACTGCAAGGACGAGCTCCCGTCCAGCTTCGCCAACTGCTCCTTCACCGCCGCGCGGTCCCCGACCTCCAGGGCAAGCGGCACCGGGTCCGTTTTCAGGGCGAGGTATTCCGTCGCGAGATCCGCCCACTGCAGAAAGATATACGCCCACACCAGGCCGAGGCTGAAAGAGGCGGCCAGTTGGCGCAGGGGCGCGGTGTAGACATCGCCCACCAGCAGATAACCGAACAGCCCGCCGATGGCCACCAGGGGCAGCAGGCCCGTCGTTCGAGAACAGGCGTCACGCCTTCTTGCGGTATCGCTTTTCATGCAGGTTCTCCCCGACAAGATATTTAGCCAAACCCGCAGTGTAGGAGGTTTCCCGGAGATTGTCAAAGTGCAGTCTTGCGGGTATAAGCGGGTACGGCCCCGTGCCGAAAGTGGAGCGGAACAGCCCCGTTTCGGGCGGCTTTCAAGAGGAAGGAAAGGGTGGTCAGGAACAAACCAGCGCGGTGGACGGTCTGGATGGGGCTCTGCGTCCTGACGGCCTCGTGCCTCGCCGGCGAAAAACAGGTCCAACCCGCCCTGGTTCCCGTCCCGGCCGGCCGATTTCTCATGGGCGGGCGCGAGGCCGATCCGCCGCAGGAACCGCGCGAGGTCGAGGTAACCGCCTTCCTGATGGGGAGATACGAAGTCACCGTGGAGGAACTGGCCGCCTGGCTGAACGACGCGGCGCCACCCGGGCGGGCGGGCTCTCCGCAAATCGCCCGGCGGGACGACCGCTTCCAGCCCGTGCGCGGCGCGCGCCGGCGACCCGCGGCCTGGGTCAGCTTTGAGGACGCCCAGGCCTACTGCCGCTGGCGGGGAGATAAATCCGGACGCCGGGTCCGGCTGCCGACCGAGACCGAGTGGGAATACGCGGCGCGTGGCGGGATTGAGGGCGCGCGTTTCCCCTGGGGCTGGGGGGCGCCGGAAGGCCGCGCGTGTTTCGCCGGCGAGGCCCCGCGGGCTGTCGGTTCATACCCCCCCAACGGCTTCGGCCTGTACGATATGGCCGGCAACGTCTTCGAGTGGTGTGTTTCCGATGAGGCCCCCGGTGAGGCCGTCGCCCGCGGCGGTAGCTGGGCGGAACGCGATCCCCGTTTCCTTCGCCTGTACAACCGGGTAAAGTTCCCCCGTACCTATCGGGATGCCGACGTCGGATTCCGAGTCGTGGTCGAAGCGGAATAAAAAACGAGCGCTGCGCCTGTGAAACACCGTGTGCGAGATTACGTGGAGTACGGCCTGCTGCGCGGAATGACCGCGGTGGTGGGCCGGCTCCCTCACCGCGCGGCCCTGGCCCTGGGCTGGCTCGTGGCGCGGTTGTCGTTTCTGCTCTCCCGCCGCCGCATGAAGAAGTTCGAGCGGCGCATCGCCCAGGTGTTTGGCGACTCGATCTCCGCCCGCGAACGACGCCGGATCCTCTGGCGGGCCTGGCGTAACCTGGCCTTCAACGCCATTGAATCCATGCGCACGCCCCTCGTCACCCTGGACTGGATCAAGAAGGTGACCCACCACGACGACATCCACATGCTCTTCGACAACATGAAAAACGGGCGCGGGGTCGTCCTGGCCGTCCCGCACATGGGCAACTGGGAACTGGCCGGCGTGGCGTCCCAGCTCTTTGGGGCGCAGCTCATGATCATCGTCCGCCGGCAGAGAAACATGCTCACCTACGAATGGCTCAACCGCATGCGCGCCTCGGCCGGCCTCGAATCGTTCCTCCGCGAAGCCCGCAGCTTCACGGGCATCGTCAAGGGCCTGCAACAGGGCAAGGTGCTCGCCATCTTGCCGGACCTCTGGGCGAAGGCCGAAGCCGTTCCCGTTCCCTTCCTCGGCCACGCGGCCCGGATTCCCGCCGGGATGGCCGCCTTTGCGCGGGAAGCCGGTGTGCCGATCATTCCCGCCTACGTCGTCCGCGAGGGCTGGACGCGCCACCGCTGGAAGGGCTTTCCGCCCATCCACCCCGATCCTTCGCTCGACCGCGACGCGGACGTGGAGCGCATGACCCGGTACGTGATCGGCCTCTTCGACCAGGCCATCCGCGAACACCCGGATCAGTACTACTGGTTCAACGGGCGCTGGGTCCTCGGCGAGGAACCGCCCGCCTGACGCCGGGAAGCCTCGCCATGATCCGTCAACTTCCGATCGAGGTGACGCCGGCGGACGCGGGAAAGCGGTGCGACCGGTTCCTCGCGGAGCGTCTGCCCTCCACGTCCCGCCCGCTGATCGCCCGCGCCATCGAACAGGAGGGCATCCGCATCAACGACCGCCCCGCCGCCAAGGGGCGCCGCCTCGCCGCGGGCGACCGCGTGCTCGTCCTTGAGCTGATGGAACTTGCCGACTGGAAAGCCGCGCCGAACCCCGACATTCCCCTGGCCGTGATCCACGAGGACCCGGCCTTCCTTGTTCTCGACAAGCCGGCCGGGTTGCCGGTGCATCCCCTGGAGCCCGGGGACACGCGCACGGTGGTCAGCGCCCTGCTGGCCGCCCATCCCGAACTGGCGGGGATCGGGCCTGACCCGCTTTTCCCCGCCATTGTGCATCGGCTGGATGCCGATACCTCCGGCCTGCTGCTGGCAGCCCGGGATGAATCGGCCTATCGCTATTTCCGCCGGCAGTTTCAAACGCGGGCCGTGGAGAAACGCTATGTCGCGCTGGTCGTCGGCCAGGTGGCCTCCGGCGGCCGGCTGGAGCAGGTGCTGGCCCATGCCGATGGGGACGCCCATCGCATGGTGGTTGTTCAGGGCGCCACGCGGGGGCGCCATCCCCTGCGGGCGGTGACGGAATACGTGCCCGCTATCCGGTTGGCGGGGTTCACCCTGCTGGACATCCGCATCCGCACCGGGATCACGCACCAGATCCGATGCCAGCTCGCCTCGATCGGCCACCCGGTGGCCGGCGACCGGGTGTACGCGGACGCCGCGCCGGGCGGCTACAAGGGGCGCCTGTTCCTGCACGCCGCGGAGATCGCCTTCCGCCATCCGCGCACCGGGGAACAGCGCCGATTTATCTCCCCGCTGCCGCCGGACCTGATGGAAGCCATGGCGCGGCTGGAAGCCTGAAAATGGAGCGGTCTGCCTCCAATAACGAACCAGCTGTAGCCGGGACCGCTGGTCCCGGATAACCGGCTTCCACGAAGCCGGCTACAGAAGAAGCAGACCTCAATCAATGCTCTGCAGGACGGAGGTCTGGATAAGGTTGGTGAAGATGCTGTTGGCGACGTCGGCGCCCTTGAGGGCCGCGACGTGCCCGTCCAGGTAGAGTACGTTTCGGAATTCGGCGCCGTGGTTGTCTTCTTCTTTTATCGGCTTCATTTGGCCGGGCGTCTGCGAGCCGTTCTCTCTTGCATTGGCCTCGTCGGTCATCAGGGGGGCCACCGCCGGGTTTTCCGGCGTGCCGATGATCCGGTGGCCAGCAACATACATATAACTTATGTTGAACCAGAGGATGGAAGCTATGTCCTTGGCCGGTCTCACGGTTTCCAGGGGGTCCCCCCCCTCTCCACCATCTATCCTGTCGCTGGGGCACACCCAGACCTTCGGATCCACCAGGAGGTTTCTCACGCGGTTTGTTACGAACGACGGATCGACGCGCCCCCCGCTGGGCTGAACGTTGCCCAGCAACTGGGCGTGCTGGTGCAAGCGTTCCTGCTGTGTCAAGTCGGGATAGGAACGCGGCCGGATGAGGGTGAACTCGCCGTTCATGACGGGGTCCCCGGCGTACAGGTAGAGCGCGGCGCCGATCTGGCGCAGGTTGCTGCGACAGGCGCTGCGCCGCGCGTTCTCGATGCCCAGGTTGGCCACCGGGATGAGCAGACCCATCAGAATCATGATGATCGCGATCACCACCAACAGTTCTATCATGGTGAAGGCCCGCCGACGCCCTGCAGGTTGATTCCGCTTCATTGTTATTCTCCTATGAACGCCCGCCAATCGCGCCCTAAAGAGTCTTTGCTATCCCACAATGCGCCATCGGTAAACACAAAGTTCACACTCAACGTGGCGTTGGTCGGGACGGGGAACGCCAGTTCCCAGACCGTGCCGCCGATGTTGGTCATGACGCGATCCGAAACATCCCCCCAGGGTTCGTCGAACCCGACATGGGCACTGACATTGCCGGAGGCGGCCAACGGGCCCCCGGCCTGGTCGTAGGTGATGGTAAAGACCTCTTCATTGGTGGGCGAGTTCGGCGACCAGGTCGCGCGCAGGTCGCCCCGGTAAGCCAGGTAATTATCTCCGCCGCCGCCAAAGCCCTCCCAGATCGATCCGGATAAGTTGCGGGGCTTGAATTCGATCACGGGGTTGGCAAACGTGTTGGTATCCACATTCAAATCATAAAACCATGTCCCGTCGCCGAGGAAGGTCATGGGCAAGGGGCCCCAGGAGGACGGCGGGAAATTA
Organism: Verrucomicrobiota bacterium; assembly: GCA_018823105.1. Lineage (GTDB taxonomy): Bacteria > Verrucomicrobiota > Kiritimatiellia > CAIQIC01 > JAGNIJ01 > JAGNIJ01. Next base: position 8,458 of record JAHJJH010000117.1, read on the forward strand.
CCTGCAATCTGCACGTTTTGATCACCAGCCAGCCCCCGGCTGTATTGCGTGTAAAAAATGCGCATCACGCCGCCCGTCTCGGGTAACGGATTGGGGTCCCACCAGACACCGCGGAAGGAATGCGCCCCGGAATACAGGCGGAAAAATTCCGGCGTGCTGCCGGCATTCTGGACAGTCACGGTCCAGTTACCGCCGGAACCCGCGGCCGTCTGCCCGTAGTCCAGCCACGGGGAGGTCAGGTTCGTAGACATCTGCACGCCGTGCTGCGCTTCGCCCAAGGCGTTGGTGAAGAGGACTAGGGTGGCA
>JAHJJH010000118.1 GCA_018823105.1 Verrucomicrobiota bacterium
AAGAACGAGGCTGAACCCCAGCCAGACAAGAAAATAGACCGTCCACGGTTCCGTTTCCTTCAAACGCCGGAGCCAGGCCTTGTCCAATCGCCGCCAGGCTGGAATCCACGCCACGAGCGCCGCCAGGGTCCAGGGAAGAAACCCGCCGGCGAGGAGGCTGCCATATATCTGGAATCCTTTGTACCATTGAGGGTTGCGGCTATGCGCCGAGGTGAGCATGCGTTCCGCCACTTCTCCGCGAAGGAAAAAATCCAGGAGCCGGGGTTCCTGCAGGATGACCACGAGATACCAACTGAATCCCACGGCCAAAAACAGGAGGATTCCCGGAAGCCAGCGACTCTGCCGGCGGGCCGCTTCGTCGCGCAGAAGCCGTGCGCTAATCCACCACGCGAGCCAGGGCAGCAGCGCGGGGGGGCCCTTGGTGAGGAACCCCAGGCCCAGCGCCGTGAAGGCGATCATCAACCAGAATCGGGAGTCTTTTCTGCCGGAGCGGTAACGCGCAAACAAGAAGCCGGCGGCGGCCAGCGCCTCCCAGAGCGAGAGCAGGATGTCAGGGGTTATAAAGGAAAACGCCAAAAACGTGTAAACAGAACTGGCGAATATCAACGCCGGGGCATGGCTCCGGTCCGGCATAAACCGCCGGCCCGCCTGGACCAACAGGAAAAGAATGGCGATCCACGAAACCATATTGGGCAGTCGGGCCGCCCATTCCCGACAGCCAAAGAATCGAAGCCCGAGCATGACGGACCAGTAAACCATGGGCGGCTTGGAAAAATGGGGTTGCTCGGGATTGAGCTGCGGGTGAATCCAGTCGCCGCGTTCGAGCATCTGGAGGGCCGCACCGGTATATCGGCCTTCATCCGGTTCCCATAACGGTCGGATGGCGGCAGACGCCACGAACAGGGCCGAGAAAAAAAACAGCAGGAAACGAATGGGAGTATGGCTCTTTTGTATGGGTCCTGAAGAAGTCATAAAGACGCGCATTCTTGTTCTACCATTTGGGGAAAACAAGCTTGTATGATGGAAACCCGTCAGCGCTACGCAGCCCATACGTGACGGATCACGCTCAACAGATACAGCGCCGCCGTTTCCGCCCGGAGAGTGCGTGCCCCCAGGGAGACGGCCAGGGCGCCGGCTTCCCGGGCGGCGCACAATTCATCGGCGGTAAAATCTCCCTCCGGCCCCACCAGCGCCGCCACGGACTCCGGCGCTCCTTCGACAACGGCGAGGGCGTGGCGCAAGGGAACCGTGGCCTGATCCAACGCCGCGACCAGGAAAAGATCGTAGCGCGGGCGGCGGGCGAGAAAATCGGGCAGCGACACGGGATCTTCCACGACCGGCAGCCAGGCCGCCCGACTCTGCCGGGCCGCGTTGAGGACAATCGCTTCCCAGCGGCGCTTCCGGTTGTCCGATGCCGCGGCCCGGACCACGCCGCGCGTCGTCCAAACCGGCGCGATGACGGACGCCCCGAGTTCGACGGCCTTCTGCACCACCCAATCCATGTGCGCTTCGCGGATGACGGCCTGGACCAAGGTCACCGCGGGACGCGGCGGCGGCTTTTGCTCCCGGATCAGCGGACGGAGTTGCGCCCGGTGCTTGTCGAGGTCCAGGACTTCCGCCGTCCCCGCCCCGCCCCGTCCGTTGAAAATTTCCACCGTGTCCCCGCGGCGGACGCGAAGCACGCGGGAGAGGTGGTGCAGTTCATCTCCGGAGACAACAAGATCCGTTTTCTCCCATGATTCGGGAGGCACATAACAGCGGGCATGTGTTTTTCCAGACTCGCCCACGCGCATCGCCCCCGTCATTTCCCCATGACCTTCTTGTGCTCGTAGAAGGTCTCGGCCAGCTTGCGCAGACGGGCCGTCTGCGGGTGGTTGTCCTCCGTGAAGGAGTCCGCGAGCTGGCGAAGGAATTCTTTTTGTTTCCCGGAGAGTCGCGCGGGGGGCTCGATCACGACCCGCACGTGCTGGTCTCCGCTGCGGAAAACTTTCCCTCCGGCCACCCCTTTGCCCTTCAGACGGAACAGGGTCCCGCTCTGCGTGCCGGCCGGGATTTTCAAGGGGACGTAGCCCTGGAGCGTGGGCACCTCCACCTCGCCGCCGAGCGCCGCCACGTGGAACGGGATGGGCCATTCGATGAAAATATCCTCGTCGCGGCGCTGGAACAATTCGTGAGGTTTGACATGGAGCACCACGTACAGGTCGCCCGCTTCCCCGCCGCGGACCCCGCCTTCGCCTTTTCCGGCCAGCCGCAAACGGGATCCGGTTTCGACGCCGGCCGGTATTTTCAGCGAGAGGGTCGAGCGCACCTTCACCCGGCCCTCGCCCCGGCATTCGCGACAGGGCTGGGCAATGGTCTCGCCCGACCCGCCGCAGGCGGAACAGGCCTGGCGGATCTGGAAAAAACCGTTGGAGGCCACGGTCATACCGAGCCCGTTGCAGCGCCGGCAGGTCTCCCGCTTGCTGCCGGGCGCCGCGCCGGTGCCCTTGCAGGCGCCGCATTCCTGCAGGATAGGCAGGGTGAGTTCGCGCTCGGAGCCCAGGACCGCCTCCTCGAAATCAATCTCCAGGTCAAAGCGCAGATCGGCGCCGCGTGCGGCCCCGCCCGCCTTTTCCCGGCCCCGCCCGCCGCCCCCAAAGAAATTGTCAAAGATAGTGCCGCCCCCGCCGAACGCCCCCATGAAGGTCCGCAGCGCCTCTTCCAAGTCAATACCGCCGAACCCGAAGCCGCCCGCCCCCGGCCCGAAGGCCCGGTGCCCGAACTGGTCATACTGCTGACGCTTGCCGGCGTCGCTCAACACCTCGTAGGCCTCGGAGATTTCCTTGAACCGTTCCTCGGCCTCCACGTGGCCGGGGTTTTTATCCGGATGGAACTGAACGGCCAGCTTGCGGTAGGCCTTCTTGATCTCCTCGAGCGACGCCCCGCGGGATACGCCGAGGACCTCGTAGTAGTCTCGCTTGGCCGGCGCCATGGCTCAGTCCGTCTCTTCTTCCGGGCCGCGGCTGACGACCACCTGCGCGGCGCGCAGCAGCTTGCCGCCCAGGAGATAGCCCCGCCGGGTCTGCTCGATGACGACATCCGCGGGCACCTCCGCGGACGGCAGATGGCTGACCGCCTCGTGGAACTCCGGGTTGAAAGGCTGCCCCTCGGCCTGGATCGGCTCGAGGCCGGCCTGTCGCAGCACGCCCTGGAACTGGTCATAGATCAATTGGAAGCCCTCGATCACGGCCGGGTCGGCGCCATGCTCCCGCGCGGTTTTCAAGCCCCGCTCGAAATGATCGGCGACGGGCAGCAGTTCGCGCAGCAGGTCTTCCGCGGCGCGCGCGGCCTGGTCCTGGCGCTCGCGCGCGGCGCGCTTGCGATAGTTGTCAAAGTCCGCCCGCAGCCGGAGCATCTGGTCCTTGAGGGTCTCGATTTCCAGGGAGACGGCCTCCGCCCCGCTCGCCTCGGAGCCGGCCGGTTCCACGGGGGGGGCAGGCTTCGCCCCGCCAGTTTCTTTCTTTTCCGCGCCCGAGGGGGCCGGATGTGCAGGATGTTTTTTCATCGGGAAGTCTCCAAGCGGCCCCGAAGGACCGCGCCGTCCCTGCGCCGCCGGGCGTCCCAAGGACTCAATGGATGCGCTTCGTCAGGCGCAGGCAGTTGCCGGCCTCGGTCCCGGGCTGGTACTCCGCCTCGTCCACGAACCGCTTGATGATGAACATGCCGAGGCCGCGCTCGCGTTCGTCTTCGAGGTATTGCTCCGGCTCCACGACTTGCTGCTCGTCGAAATCGAATCCCTTGCCCCGGTCGAGCAATTCAACAATCACCCGGTCGCCGTAGTGGATGAAGTTCAGGCGCAGTCCGGGATGGCGGGGCTCCGTCTCGGTGTCCGACTCGCCGGCGTACCCGTGCTCGATGATATTGGAGCAGGCTTCGTCCACGGCCATCTCCAGCTGCGCGGAGCGGAACTCCGTCATCCCGGCGCGGGCGCAGAGGTCGAGCACGGCCTGGCGGATCACGCGCAGGTAACTGTAGCGGCACGGCACGTGCAAGGTCACGTAGCCGCGAATGGTCGAGTCTGCTTTCCGATCGGCGGTCATGGCCCTTCTCCTCTTCAGCCCTTGAACTTGCGCACGGCCTCATCCACGCTCGAGTAGATCTCCAGGATCTTGTGGAAGCCCAGCAGCTCCACGATGGTATAGATTTTCTTGGACAGGCTGACGAGCTTGAGGTCGCCGTTGCCTTCGCGGGCGCGGCGGGCAAAACCGATCAGGGTGCCGAGCGCGGCGCTGCTGATGTAGTCCAGCCCGGCGCAATCGAGGACGACCCGGTTGCGCTGCTGTTCGCGCAGCTTGCTCAAGGCGGTTTCCAGCCGCGGGAAGGAATAGGCATCCAGCGCGCCGTCCAGGTGCAGGATATCCAGATCGTCCCGCTGCTCCGTCTGAATGATGCATTCCCTCATAGTTCCTCCAGTGCGTTTCTATCCTAACCCATCACCCGCAGGGCAATCAAGGTCATGTCGTCATACTGCGGCTGATTTCCCACGAAACGTTCCAGACGCCCGCGGACATGGTTGAGGACGCTGTTGGCCCCTTCCGCGGCCGAGCGGCTGACGCTTTCCAGGAAGCGATCCAGGCCCCATTCCTCGCCCTCGGCATTCATGGCCTCCGTAATGCCGTCGGTATAGGCCACCACCACGTCGCCCGGTTCGAGCGTCACCGTCACCTCGTTCAACGCCCGGTCAAAGACCTCCGCCCCCGCCACGCCGATGCCGACGCCCGGCGAATCGAGGACCGTCACCTCGTGGCCGCCGGCCCGGCACAGCAGCGGTCGCTCGTGCCCGGCCCGGGCCATGACCAGTTCCCGCGTCCGGATATTCAACACCATGTAGAGCAGACTGACAAACATATCCTCGGACACGTCCGGGCCCAGGATCTTGTTGAGCACCCGGAGCACCTGCGCCGGGCCGGCGTGGCGCGGGGCCTCGGCGCGCAACACGCTGCGGCAAACGGACATCATGATGGCGCCGCCGATGCCCTTGCCGGACACGTCGGCGATCGCGAAGCCCAAGTGCGAATCGCCCAGCCGGACGAAGTCGTAGTAGTCGCCGCCGATTTCGAGGGCCGGGTCGTTGAAAGCGGCCAGTTCCAGTCCCTCGATCCGGGGCAGTTCCTTGGGCAGGAGGGTTTCCTGGATGCGCCGGGCCGCGCTCAAATCCTGGTCCATTCGCCGCTTGTCGGCCAGCGCCTCGCGCAGACCCGTGTAGTGCATCGACACCGAGGCCTGGTCGGCCAGGGCCTGGAGCAGACTCTGATCGGCCTGGATGAAAGGCCGCCCGTCCACGCGGTTGACCACCACCAGCACGCCCATCACCTGCCGCTGAAAGCGCAGGGGGATCAGCAGGATGGACCGGATCCGGAGGATATCCTGCGTGAAGCGCGGCACCCGCACGTCGCGCTCGGCGTCCTCGATCAGCAGGGGCGCGCCCAGGTCCGCCACGCCGCCGACCAGCCCCTCCCCGCGGTTGACGAGGTGCGCGCGGACCAGCTGTTCGACATACCGCGATTTGCTCACGGCGCGGTCCACGTCCGGAGGGGCCCCGCCCACCAGCGGGGGAAAGATCCCGGAGATCACCCGTGCGCGCAATTGCCGGCCGCCGGGTTCGAAAAGGTAGAGGGCCCCGGCGCCCGCCCGGCTGGTGCGCAAGGCGTAGAAGAGGACCCGCTTGAGCAGCAGGTCTATGTCCGCCTCTTCCGTTCCGGCGAACACCTCGCTCACGTCGTGAACGAAGCCGTAAATGACCTCGCGCTCCTGCTGCAACAGGTTCCGCTCCGCGCGCAGCCGGCGAAAACGGCGGTAGTACACCAGGAGCGCGCCCAGCAGCAGGCCCTGCAACAGGACGGCGGGAATCGCCACGAACAGGGAAGTCATCGACCCACCGCTCATCGGGCCCCCGGCGCCGTGCCTCCGCTTTTTTTCAGATCCTCCCGGAGGAAGGTGAGCACGTCCTTGAACTTCGGCAGGTTCTCGGGCGACAGTCGGACCAGGTCCTCGTGGGCCTCGAGCATGGTTTGCGCCGTTTCCGCCTCGTCGCGCTCCTCGACGGGGAGGGCCGCCAGGGGCTTGCCGCCGCCGGCCAAGAAAGGTTTCAGGTCTTCCGGCCACGAGCCGGCCAGGTGCGGATCCACCGCCTCGTCCAGCCCGAGTGTCGCCAGCAGGCCGCGCGTGCGCTGGTTCAGGTTGACCATCACGATGCGCCCGTCCGGGACCGTCCGCAGGCGGAACGCCAGCCCGGCCAGGACGCCCATGAACGTGCTGTCCATCCCGACGCACTCGGACATGTCCAGCACGAGCCGGCGGCACCCCGAGTTAATCGCCCGAACCGCAAACTCCTTGAGGGAGGAACTGATCTTGAACGTGCCGCGGCCGAGGACGCGGACAAACGCCAGCGGGCCCTGGATCGCCACGTGCAGCCCGTCGCCGCTGGGTATGGGCGTGTTCATCGTTCCTGACTCCACGACTCCGAGGTTCGCTCCGCGAGCCGCCGCCCGCCGCGGACGATCCGGACCCGCCAGGCCGTCACGCGGCCCCCCCGCCGGATCGTCGACTCCGCGATCTCGAAGGTCGCGCAGCGTTCCCCTTTTACCTTAAAAGGATACTGGATGAAAAGCGTCCGGATGAGCGGGCGAAAGGCCTGCCGGAACTCGAAGGTGACCACGGTGCCCGGCAGGCTTCCGTCCCGGCCCGGGGCCCAGTACACATAAAACCATTCCGTGCCGGCGTTTTCCGTCCCGGCGGGGGCCGTGTCCAGTCGGCTGGGCATCAGCGCCGGCGATTCCCGACGGCTGTCCCGGACGCGGTGCGTCACCTTGAGAATCCGCGGGGCCTCCTCGGCGAACACCTCCGGCGGCGCGGCCCCCCCCAGGACCACCGCCAGCGGGACAACGCCGGAAATCAGAACGCGAAGCCTCATTCGCTCCTTCCCAAAAAAATCAGACTACTCCCGCGCGGGCCCAAGTGTCAACGACGCGCGCCGGAGTTGGACGGCGGAGATACAAGAACCAGGCCCGCTTTTCCCTGCACCATAAAAAATACATACTGCAAGATTATTGCCGCTTATTAGATTGAGTCTCCGGTCAAGTGGCGTAATCTTTCCGACAGATGAACGTGTTTGTGGAAGCCACCAGAAACCCGGAACGCGTTGACGCCCATGCGACAAAGCAAGCGTACGACCATCTTCTCTCTATTCCAGAGACTTCTCGTGTCCGGTTCTTTGCATCCGTGGCGCCCCAACAACAGAAGGAGTTCGGGCAGTTTCTCACTCCGCCATACATCGCTGATCTCATGGCAGCCATGTTCCGCCTGCGCCGCCAACGAATTCGGCTTCTCGACCCTGGGGCAGGCATGGGCATGCTTTCTGCAGCTTTCATTCGGCGCCAGCTCCTGCGCAAAGTCCCGCCGCAACGGATCGAGGTAACCGCCTACGAGTTGGACAACGCTCTCATTCCGGGTCTTGAAGAGACCTACGAAGCATGTCGCATTGCCTGCGAAAACAGTGGCGTAAGCTTTTCAGCTATCATCCGCAATGCCGACTTCATCACCGAAGGCACGGAAATGCTAAGCGGAGACTACTTTTCGACCATGCCCCAGACCTATGACGCGGCTATCGTGAATCCGCCTTACGGGAAGCTGCCCACATCATCTGAGGGGTACCGCGCGTTGAAGGCTGTTAAAGCCGAGACAACTAATCTGTATACGGCGTTTCTGAATCTCATCATCGGTCTTCTGCGAGCACAAGGAGAACTCGTGGCCATCACGCCGCGCAGCTTCTGCAATGGTCCTTACTTCAAGCCATTCCGGCAAACACTCCTCACGGAGATGTCGGTTCGAAGAATCCACGTCTTCGATTCGCGTACAGCCGCTTTCAGGCATGATAACGTCCTGCAGGAGAACGTGATTCTGCATGCAGTCAAGCATGCTGGGCAGGGACACACTATCAGGGTGTCACAAAGCGCGGGCCGCAAAGCCGACCCCATCTATACGCGCATTTTCCCGACCGAAGAAATCGTTTCACCCAATGATTCCGAAGCTTTCATACACATCCCGACTTCCGAGAAGCATATCGCCGCCCGCGACCAAGTGTCGCATCTTGGCTCCACCCTGACGGCACTTGGCCTTACGGTCTCGACAGGCCGAGTCGTGGATTTTCGCGCCCGAGAATACATCCGTCAGAATCCCGAGACGGGTACGAGTCCGCTCATCTACCCTTGCCACTTCAACGGCCTTTTTGTGGCGTGGCCTAAGGATCGCTCCCGGAAACCAAATGCCATTCTGGACAGTGACCAGACGCGAAGCTTGCTTGTCCCTGCTGGCATCTATGTCCTGACCAAACGGTTCACGTCAAAGGAGGAGCGGCGCAGGTTGGTCGCGTGTATCTATGATCCGGGCCGTTTGCTAAGTCATAACGTCGGCTTCGAAAACCATTTGAACTATATTCACAAGAATGGCAAAGGGCTCGACATGTGCTTGGCAAGGGGGTTGTGGGCCTATCTCAATTCGTCCGCCTTGGACCTCTATTTTCGCCAGTTCAACGGGCATACGCAAGTGAATGCAACCGACCTTCGTAATGTTCGCTTTCCGACAGCCGAACAGTTGCGCCGTATCGGAAGTCACATCAGCAACACTTCCTTAGATCAGGAAGAAATTGACTCAATCGTGACTGGGGAGTTGAAAGCATGAGTCCATCACCAAGCAGGACAAAGCCACGTGGCGGCCGGAAACTGAAAGAAGCCATGACCATTCTCCGTGCAATCGGGTTCGGTCCCAAGCAGAGCAACGAAGTTGCGGGATACGTCCTTCTCGCTTTTCTCGACCTTGGCCCTTACGACTCTTGGGATGCGTCTCGGCAACCGCTCCGCGGAATCACGCCAATCATCGACTTCGTTGCCAGCAAGTACCGTCTTCGATACGCCCCCAACACACGGGAGACAGTCCGGGACGAAGCCGTGAAGTACTTCGTTGAAGAGGGCCTGGTCGTCAAAAACCCCGATGATCCAAGTAGACCCACAAATAGCGGCAAGACCGTTTACCAGATCGAACGTACCGCGCTTGCATTGTGCCGGGCATTCAAGACCAATGCATGGGAAGTTACTTTGAAGCGCTATCTCAGCACGCGAGAGGAGATCAAGAGGGAGTTACGGCGGGATCGAGAACTTGCCCGCATTCCGGTCCGCCTGCCGTCCAGCAGCGAAATCACGCTGTCACCAGGCGGCCAGAACCCGTTGATCAAGGCTTTCATCGAGGATTTCTGCACTAGGTTCGTTCCGGGGGGCGTTGTTCTTTATGTCGGGGACGCCGAGAACAAGTTCCAGTACTTTGAGACCGACTACTTCAAGAAACTGGGTGTCGTGATCGATTCCGCCGCCAAGATGCCGGATGTTGTTGTCCACGATTCCAAGCGTGACTGGCTCGTTATAGGCGAAGCGGTAACTAGCGCCGGGGTCGTGGACGGAAAACGTCGGCGAGAACTTAAAGAGCTTTTCGCCGGGTTCCGAAGCGGCCTCGTCTTTGTAACGGCCTTTGAAACCCGCGACGTCATGGGTCGCTTCTTGAGTCAAATTTCTTGGGAAACCGAAGTCTGGATAGCGGAAGACCCCGATCACGTCGTTCACTTCAATGGCGAACGGTTTCTCGGTCCGTATCCTGATACGGTGCTCGTGTAGAACATCGTCCCCTGACTCGTGTACTCCCCATTGAGGAAATTGATTTCATGATCCGGAACCTGCTCT